>NZ_JAGGQY010000070.1:32742-70285 GCF_018613105.1 Bacillus sp. ISL-77 | reverse complement strand
GAAAAAACGGTGTGGCGGTAACTAGAGGAATCGACTAATGTCCGTGAAGGGGTAAATTCAGTAGACAAAAAAGAACCGGGCTGTGCCCGGTTTTTATTTTTAAACTTCCACCTGGGCAACTTTCACTGTCCAGTTAAATGGATCTTCTTTTTTTCCAAGTTGGATTCCGGTCATTTCATCATAGAGGCGCTGAGAAAGTTCGCCGATTTGACCGTCATTTATTGTAATCGCTTGGTCATTCCAAGTTAATTCGCCAACAGGGGAAATAACAGCAGCTGTTCCTGCACCAAAAACTTCTTCAAGCTCGCCGCGCGCATGTGCTGCAAAAACCTCTTCAATTGAAATTTTCTCTTCGCGTACAGGAATATTCCAATATTTTAGTAATTCAATAACCGAATCACGGGTGACACCTGGTAAAATGCTGCCATTTAATCGTGGTGTTACCACTTCACCATTGATTTTGAAGAAGATATTCATGCTGCCAACTTCTTCGACATATTTCTTCTCTTTTGCATCAAGCCAGAGGATTTGAGCAAAACCATTTTCATCAGCCTTTTCCTGTGCCTTCAAGCTAGCCGCATAATTTCCAGCAGTCTTCACATGGCCTACTCCGCCAATAACCGCCCGAACATACTGTTCTTCCACATAAATCCTCACAGGACTTAATTGGTCACCATAATATGCTCCCGATGGAGAGAGAATGACTAGCAATTTATATTGTTTCGCAGGACGAACACCAAGATAAGGTTCGGTTGAGAAAATAAACGGACGAACGTATAGAGAAGTCCCTTCTCCATTAGGAATCCAATCCTTTTCAGTTAAAATCAATTGTTTAATGGCATTTAATAAGAAATCCTCATCAATTTGGGGAATGCACAGTCTTTCGCATGAATCATTCAATCGCCTCATGTTTTTTTCAGGGCGGAAGAGCTGGATCGTTCCATCTGCTGTCTTATAAGCTTTCATCCCCTCAAAGATTGCTTGTCCATAGTGAAAAACCATCGCAGAAGGATCGAGTGTTAATGGCTCGTATGGAGTAATTCTCGGGTCATACCATCCGGTTTCATGTTGATAATCCATAACAAACATATAATCGCTAAAATACTTACCAAAACCAAGTGAAGCAAAATCAGGCTTTTCTTTTAAAACTTCTCTTTGAACAAATCCAACTTCTTGTTTCATGGTTACACCTCTAGTCGATTCTCTACTTTACATTGTTGAAAAGTAGGCTGTTTTAAATTTTTGAAAGCAAAGTTTTCCAAATGGGGAAGCCGAATTGAAATTAACAGTATTATCTAACTATACCACTTAAGTAGTACAAACTTCCATCCTCTAAGATTATGATGAACAAAATCTTGCGTAATGAAACCTATTTAAAATGGGCACGACTAAAGGGAAAATGATTGTGGTAATATTTAACTATATGTAAACTAGAGGAGAATTAGCTAGCCCATACCGAGGGATGGAAATACTTACTTCGTACGTTGCTTAAAAATTATGTAGAAAAACAACAGTCCTAAATTTTTATAAATAGGGGAGGTCAAACATGTGGTTGATGTTTTTACAGAAATAATTATCGAACGCCCAGTTGGGCAGGTCTCAAAATATGCATCCAATCCTGACAACGCCCCAGAATGGTATGTAAATATTCAATCGGCCGAATGGAAAACTGAAAAACCATTAACATTGGGTTCAAAAGTGGCCTTTAAAGCACGATTTCTTGGAAGAGAGCTTGCTTATATCTATGAAATTACTGAGTTTATTCCAGAAAATAAACTAGTTATGAAAACCGCACAGGGACCTTTTCCAATGGAGACGACCTATACTTGGGAAGCTTTAGATGTTAATCAAACACGAATGACCTTAAGGAACAAAGGAAATCCAAGCGGTTTCTCAAAAGTGTTTGCACCGTTTATGACTCCAATGATGAAGCGAGCAAACATGAAAGATTTAAAAAAGATTAAGGATATTCTGGAATCCTAATAGAGTATTAATGGATGCTAAAAAAGAAAAACGCCACAATTGGGCGTTTAAAAAATTAATAGTTACTGTTCATTGTTTTCAGCTGTATTAGTAAACGCATTGGGGTCGACCGTGTTTGCTCCGTAATCTGGAACATTGCTCGCATGCTCTTTGTGATACTCGGATCCCGAACCTTGTTGATTAGGATTCGATTTCCCTTTTTGCTGGCTATTTTGTTGATTTGGCATGATATTCACCTCCTAAACATAAAAAGTAGTATACGTAGTATCGATTTAATTATTCAAAGTAGAAACAACAATTAAAAGATGATAAAAGAGGAGTGAAGCGATCAAGCATCATTCCCTTTATTGTTTTTACTGGTTTTTCAATCGCTTTTGGTCTAAGCTATTCTTGTTCGCTCCAATATTTATTGAAACTTAATCCGCTTTTTTTCGTATACATAAACAAAGCTTAAAAGGAGATGTTGTAATGTTTCTAGCTGAACTTCAGCCAGAGGAGAGGAAGGCGTTTCTTGAACTTGCTGCTCTGATCGCCAAAATTGATGGAAATATATCTATATTTGAAAATTCCATACTTAATAGATACCAGAAGGAAATGGGGCTTGAGTCTTATAAAATAGAGGGTCTCGGTATTGATGAAATCCTTACAGTATTCAAGAATGAACGCTCTAAAAATATTGTCTTAACAGAACTTTTTCAACTTATTTTTTCGGACGGAGTCTTTCATGATCAAGAAAGCGAAACAGTTCAGCTAATAAAGTCCAACTTCGGCTTCGATTCAAGTGAGTTTGCAAATTTCAAGGATTGGATCGTTAAGATAAAAGAATTATCGGAATCGAAGCGGAAATGAAATAAAAAAATTTATTAATATTGAAAAAGAAGGATGCCGGTAATGTAACCGCATCCTTCTTTTTTATAAACCCGAATCTTTTTAGAATTTTCCGATTTCCATAAATTAATATTGACGAAGAATACTAACTTGTTATATATTTTAACATATTGATGTTAGGAAATATAACATGAGGGGCTGTTTCTTTGAAAAAGATTGAAGCAATCATTCGACCGGAGAGGCTCACAGAGACGATTAAGGGTTTAAAAAAAATAGGAATTACAGGTTTTACTGTTTCTCAGGTGGTTGGAAGAGGGAAACAAAAAGATACGCAAGGTGTGTATCGCGGAAAAAATTATCAAGTAACTCTCCATCCAAAAGTAAAAATGGAAATTGTCCTTTCGGACTATTTGATAGAGTCGACGATCCAGACCATTGTTCATTCTGCCCAGACCGGTGAAGATGGAGATGGTAAAATATATATTTATCCAATTCTGGAAGCTTATAACATTCGAACTGGGACATTTGACTATGATATCGATGATTTAGCAGATGATAAGGGGTGATCTTATGGAGTTAATGTATATAAATACCGTGTGGGTCGTCCTTGCTGCAGCCATGGTTTTGTTTATGGAAGGTGGATTTAGTTTACTGGAAGCTGGATTTGTCCGAACGAAAAATGCGGTTAATGTTACGATGAAAATTTTTGTTGACTTAACGATTGGAGCTTTAGCGTTTTGGATCATTGGATTTGGGGTAATGTTTGGAAAAGATGCCTTTGGTTTCATAGGGACCAGCCTGTTTGGAAGTCCTGAGAAAATTGTACTTTCTATCGAATTGCCAAGTGTTGCTTTTGTTCTTTTTCAAATGGGGTTTGCTGTGGCATGTGTCTCAATTATTTCGGGTGCAGTAGCAGAACGGATGAATTTTAAAGCCTATGTAGTCACTGCTGCGCTCATTTGTATGATTATTTATCCTCTTTCTGGACATTGGATTTGGAACAGCGAAGGATGGCTAGCGAAGTTAGGAATGAAGGATTTTGCTGGTTCAGCCGCTATTCATGCACTTGGTGGGTTTACTGCTTTGGCTATGGCAAAGCTATTGGGACCGAGAAAAGGAAGGTTTAATTCGGATGGCAGCGTTAATGTTTTTGCCCCAAGTAACATTCCTTTAGCATCAGCGGGAGCTTTTATTTTGTGGTTCGGTTGGTTTGCTTTTAATGCAGGAAGTACATTAGATGCTTCTAGCTCAGCGCTAGCGCCTATTGCTATTAATACAATGTTAGCTGGAGCAAGCGGCGGGTCAGCAGCTCTCTTTTTGACGATGCGAAAGTTCGGCAAAGCCGATCCGAGTATGACGATAAATGGTGTATTAGCTGGTTTGGTAGCCATAACGGCTGGATGTGCTTATGTTTCTGAATGGAGCGCAATCCTGATTGGAGCGTTAAGTGGTTTGCTCGTTATTTATGCTACTCTGTTAGTCGATTATTTAAAGGTGGATGATCCAGTGGGGGCTGTGGCTGTTCATGGTTTCGGCGGGGTTTTTGGAACGATTGCTGTTGGATTGCTTGATCGGTCCCAAGGATTTTTAACGACTGGTGATTTCTCTCTATTAAAGGTGCAATTATTGGGTGCGGTAGTGGTCATTGTCTGGGGGCTAATTGCTGGAACTTTTATTGCAAAGGTATGCTCAAAGACAGTTGGTTACCGAGCAACAGAACGGGAAGAAGACGAGGGCTTAGATATGTCATATCATGGTATTCCTGCTTACAATGAATTAGAGCGTTTTACCGATATCCCAACTAGCCTATTTAATTTTGAAGAAACAACAGGTATCACAGTTGCTGCTCCTGCTATTAGGAAGGAAAAGGAAGTAATATAGTTAGCTAGGAATCCCATCACGGAGGGATTCCTTATTTTATGCAACGTTCTTGTTTCGTTGACCTCCGAACCGTTCAGGTACTATTTGTAGTATTGGTTGCTCAAATCGTCTTATAAAGTAGAAACGCTAACTTTAGTATCACATAATCATTAATATTTCTCGGATTGTATCCGGTCTGCTTATCTAACTTATTCAGCTTAATAAAAGATGACCACGGTATTTGAACCGGGGTCATTTTTTATAAACTTTTATTTGATTGATGAAGAGGAATTCATTAAGCTTCGTAACACTTTTTTGTATTGTTTTAAAGAGCTTATCTTGCCTATATAACTATTCTTCCTTTTGAAGTCAGAGGAAATATACATGATGGCAAGGGAAGGGAAGAATTTTTTGGTACGAAAACGAAGGTCCTTCCAATAAACAAAGTAGCCGTTTTTTCTAACAGCAACAAAAGGATAAGCGAACGATGTACCAGCAAGAAAGTCTGAAACGGACTCGTCATTTGTACTATCAGAAACCAATACCGGAAAGTCAATTTTTTTGGGAAGAGTATGTTCTATGTCGAGCCTATTATCTGAATAAACTCCAAATAAAAAATCCTCTCTCGTCTCAATAATAATATCCCATTTAAATAGGGTGATACGCGGGATTAGTTTTATACGGTCAGCTTTTATAAAATGTTGCTGGAGGTGCCTTTTGGTTAATAATGCTGACAGAGTTCGAACAGCCAGGTATAAAAATATGAATACATAAATGATTAAAAAGGTAATCCTTTCCTGGTAGAAAAAGAGTAAACCAAAACCTATAAAATGGAGTGTTAAAATGTAAGGATCCAATAATGGGATAGCGTCAAAGGCAATCCATTTTTGGGAAAAAGGCAACAGGATTTGTGTTCCGTGGACATTGAATAAATCAAAAATGACATGAAGAATCACTGCCAAGAACGTCCATAAAAAGAGATGAAGAAATCCTGAAGCGGGGAAGAATGGGTAAAGTAAGCCTGAAACCAGTAATCCCCATAAAGGAAAAGCTGGCAGGGAATGTGACAGGCCTCTGTGATTTCTGAAATAGCTACCTTTTCCTTTTAATCTATAAATGATATCAAAATCAGGAGCATTTGAACCTATTACCACCCCTATCATGACAGCCTGTGATAGGGTCGGATTAGATGATACGGCAGGATCGATTTGAGCAAGAGCACCAATGCCAAACCCTATGACAATATGCGAAAAAGTATCCACTCTATCACTCCTTTACTTTATTAATATATTGGGAAAAAATCGTACAACCAATCAGGCCTATTTTTGTATCTTTGGTTCATCGATAACGGCTCGATAATGCCAAAGTAAATTGGAAAAGATTTTATCCCAGCTTTGTGTTAGGGCATAATTTCTCCCTTCTAACCCCAATTGCTTTCTCGGGCTATCATTTTCTACTCCCTCCAAATTATAAACTCCCCTTTATTGTATTAAATAAAGGAAACCTTTCTTCTTAAGATTCTGTTAATAAAATGTAAAGATTCTGTATTGTAAAAAAACCAAGGTGATTATTAAGATTTTTACATTTTTGTAAAACTATTGTATAACCTGATTAGTTCTCCCTTTTATATATCAAAAATAAATGCGGTCCCCTATTTTAAGGGGCCGCATTTATTTTCTTAGTTGTAAACAGGAAGTTCTATAAAAAATTCTGTGCCATTTTCATTACTGCTGGCATGCATCGTCCCTCTATGATTTTCCACAATCTTTCGAGATACCGATAACCCTAAACCAGTCCCCGTATCTTTGGTGGAAAAGAACGGCTCAAAAATATGAGCTAGGGTAGTAGCGTCGATTCCTTTTCCATTATCACTAAAAATAAATTGAACATGAGAGTTAACTAATCTAGTGGAAATGTTAATTTTTAAAGGGGAATTCCCTTTAGCTTGGAGCGAATTTTGGAATAAATTAATAAAGACCTGTAATAACTCCCCGCGATTACAAAGGATTGACAGATATTTAGTGGCCGGAAGAATCTCTACATTTAAATCGGCATTGTAAAGTAATGATTCACTTTTTAGGAATTCCCACAGGTAATCAATTAAAAACTTGTGAATTTGGATAACTTCTAACTCTTTATCTGAAGGCTTAGTGATCCTTAAAAAATCAGAAATAATTTTATTTGCACGATCAATTTCTGGTATTAATAAACCAGAAAAGATGTGGGCTATATTATCATCTACGTCACTGCCGAGAATTTGTAAATATCCCCTGACTGTGGTTAAGGGATTTCTAATTTCATGGGCGATTCCAGCTGCAATTTGACCAGCAAGGGCTTGTTTTTCGGACTCTTTTATTTTTTCGTCTAATAAATACCTTTCGGTTATATCCCTGTATTGGCCAAATGTGCCAATCATTTTTTCACCTTCATAGATTGGCTGTGCATCAAATAGACATACCACTAAGTCACCGTTTTTATTTTTAAATTTCAGTTCCACATTTTCCTGTTTTTCTTGATACACTAGTACTCGTTTAAAATAATCTCCAGTCAAAATAGAATGATAGATGGACTTCCCAATAACATAACTTCTACTTTCGTTGAAAATTTGCTGAGCAAAATCATTAAACTCAACTATAATGCCTTTTTCATCTGTGATGATGATTCCATTGTTGGCTCTGCTTAACATGATTTGATTTAAAATATTAAGTGTCCTATTTTGTTTTCTAAGCAGTAGTTCTCTTTCAATAGAATCCACCACCTGAGATAACATCGTTAAAAATAAGGGATTGCAAAAATTGACTGGCATCATGATCGAAACACTACCTAGTAAACTATCTTCATCTGTATAATGAAACGGTGCACCGTAACAAGCGATTTCAGAAAGGAAGGTATGATAATGGTCTTTACCTATCAATTGGACAGGGTGTCGTTGCTGTAAGGTTAAGCTAATTACATTTGTCCCTGTATCTTCCTGGGTAAAAAGACTGCCTAATTTTATGCCAAATTCTTCAACTGTAGATTTGATGGTTTCGTCCCCAACCATATCTAATAAGTACCCTTTAGAGTCAGAGACACTAATCAATATAGGCGTTCCTTTTAATGCATCCAAAAGCTTATTTGAGAAATAACTGACAACTGACAATATCTCGCTGTAAGCTTTTCTTTTCACATCTAGTTCTTGGTTTGTCATAAACCTTTTTGGACTAGCTATTTCATTTGGATCCATGCCGCTTTCTTTACACATTTTCTTTGATTGAGTTATATAAAATGGTTCTCTTTCACTCGTCATTTTGCCACCTCAAGGTTTGTGAAAATAAAACATTGTTATGTTAATAATAATTTACTTGTTGTTCTTGAGGCTATAACAATAATACTTTAATAAGTAATAATTAAGCCAATTGTGTTTGTATTGGTGTCAGGCACTATCTACATACTTCGAAATATTTGAAATGGAAAAATCAGCGATGCATGGTCCACATTCCTATTTCTTTAAAGCCAAGTCGCTTATAAATTCGTCCAGCTTCAGGGTTATCGTAAAATAGACAAAGAGTTTTCCCTTCGTCTAGGACATCCTGAAATAGATTTTGCATGATGGAAGTGGCGAGACCATTACGTCGATATTCCTTCCTGGTGCAAACCCCAACAATCATTGCCGAGATTGAATTTTCCGCTGCGGTTGAAACGCAAGAAGTGAGTACACCATTTTCCTCTGTAAAATAGGTTCTTGATGTATTGGCTTCCAATGACTGTACTAATACGTCCCGGGCGTCACTTCGAACATGAAATTCCTCAATGGTTTGGCGGAGTTGTAAAATTTGATCTACATCCTCAAGACTAGCCCTTTTATATACAACCTCATCGGGAGACAGGCATTCATCCGTCCTGCATTCAGCAAAGTAAGTAACTTGCTTCTTACCAAGCTGAAGATCATCGAAAGCTTCGAATTTCGCTACGATATCGGATTTGCCGGATAGGAGAATGGGCTGGCTGTAGTTTTTCATAATCGATACAAAACCGCTTGTATCGAATTCTCCCTTTGCATAAGGGATAAAGGATTGATGAAACCTTAGGAGAACAGCCTTAATCGTGCTCTGTTCATCAAACTCGGCCCAAATTTCTTGAGACTCAGAAGTGTATCCAAAGGCTTCAATATCCCCTATGATAAATAGATTAATAGACGGTTCCTCACTTAAAAAAGCGAGAACCTGCTCATGATCTTGGTCTGTAAGCTTTCTAATCATATCAGATTCCCCCTTTCTCTCCAAAAGGGTAAACAAATAGTTGGAAAATTTCAAGTGTTTTTACAAATTTATAAGGTTAACATCGAGAGTGATTTGTATAGATTGAATAGGAACTATTCCCCTATTTGAGATAATAGGGAAATAGGGAATCATAGGGGATTTAAATAAATCCCCACAAGCTGTCAAAAAACTTTCGGATAGTTTACCTTTATTACTTCCACATTCTTACTTTGTAGGAAACTCTAATAACTTAATTGTTTACCAATACCAAAAATATAGGGTGTTAATTAGGCATGTTGTACAATTCAATATGTGCAAAATATGTCGTAAATTAGAGTAGGGAATATCCCGATTTAAGTTAATGGCTCCATTTGGTTTTGTTAGACTAGAAAACAATAACTTTATCTACAAATGAACAATTTGAATTTACTTTAATGAAGGACGTGTAGTTTACAAATGAAGAAAACAGTTATTTATAAGAATAATGATTGTTTTTCCATAAAGGCTGATTTTTATGGGAATAGCAATGATAATGCACCGGTTATAATTTATATTCATGGTGGTGGGCTTGTTTGGGGAACAAGAGAAGAAATAAGTGAAGAGATGATAAAACTCTATAATGATAATGGGTTTGCATTGTTTTCTATGACTATAGGCTAGCACCTGAGACAAAATTGCCAGATATTCTAGAAGATGTTCAAGATGCACTCCAGTGGTTAAAATCAGAAGGGCCACAGGAATTTTCCATTGATCCAAAAAGAATAGCTGTTGTAGGTAGTTCTGCAGGTGGTTTTTTGGCGCTTTGTACGGGTTCATTTACTCATAAGCCACGTGCAATTGTCTCTTTTTATGGATATGGAGATATCATTGGTAAATGGGCAACAAATCCAAGCAGTTTCTATTTACAAAAGGATAATGTCCCTAAAGAACTTGCTAGAAGGCTTATCTCCGACCAAGTGATTACAGAGGCATCGATTGAGCAGCGGTTTCTCTATTATGTTTATGCTAGACAGCAAGGGGTATGGATCCAAGAGATTACGGGGATAAATCCAAAAATACAGAAGGATGCACTCTTAAAGTTTTGCCCAAAGAAAAATATCACTAGGGATTATCCACCAACCTTACTGTTACACGGGACAAAGGATGAGGATGTTCCCTATGAACAATCAGTATTTATGAGAGGTGCACTTATAAAAGAAAAGGTTGAAACCAGGTTAATCACAATTCCAAATGGAGAGCATGTGTTTGATAAGGATTTTGATAATCCTGTTATCCAAGGTGCATTTAAACAAGTGATTGAATTCCTTCAATATCATTTATCGGAATAAGGTCTTATGGATTTCTTTCCCCATAAAATAGACGGGTCCCGTGGTTTCATAGAGAACGGGACCCAATCTGATTTAAGAATTGATTGGAAGTTTTTTATTTAAGAGTCTAAATATCTTTAAAGCTAATTGTATTTGCAGCAATTCCTCCGAGTTTTTTAAATCGGTATTTAAGATTTCCTTGATTTTCTCGATTCGATAAATAAGCGTATTTCTGTGTAAAAACATCGCTTTTGCTGTTTCGCTAATATTTAGGTTTTTTAGAAAATAGTTCTCTAACGTAATGATATAACTCGTCCCATGTAAATGGTCATGTTCATAGATTTTCCCAAGGCTTTTCATGAAAAAGTCTTCTAATTCTATGTCTTTAATATTACTGTCCAAGAAGTGATAGATAGAATGATCTTCGTAATGAGATACTCCCCCGCTGGTATTAAATTTCTGCATGAGTCGAATAGATTCATTTGCTTCAGAAAAGCTTTTGTGAAGGGAATGAATGGTTTCGTACTGCCGGCCAATTCCAATTAAAAAGGTAGTGTTATTAATGTCCTTTTCTAATGCATTATAAATTTTATTCCCGTATTGTTTTACCTCATTTACCGATAGAGGAGGCTTATTGTCACTTTGACCAATCATAATAATTATACGATTGTTTCTATGAAAGCAAGTAACCACAGCATTTGAATAATTCGAAAGACTATAGACTAAGTCCACGCATTTTCTGGATTTGTTCTCTAACTGAACCTTCCTAGCTACCATATCATCATAACTGTCATGTTCCTCTGATTCTAAATTAATGACTATACAGTAGTAAATATAACTTGGATTTAATCCATGCATTTCACTAAAGGTGTGGATTGTTTCGACGGATGTTATTTTTCCAGTCAGCAAATCATCAAAGAAGTCTTGCTTAATTTTTAATTTTACCTCCTCGATGTCCTTTGCTTTTATCCGTTCCAGTGCCATGTTAGTTGACGCTTGTTCTAAAATAATAAAGTCAAACTCCGTTAAATCCTGGACAGTCTGCCATACAACAATATATCCATAAATATTACTTGCCACTGCGACAGGAAGGATACGGCATTTTATTTCCATTCCTTCTAAGTAATATATTCGTTGAATGCTCTTTTTCATTTCGCTTACATCTTTCGGAACAGAATTAATAAAATCTTTATTGAAAATAGGTCGATTTTTAACTAGATTAAAGCAGTATGAAAGTGGGACTTTATTGTTCTGGTGTTCCGAATAGTGAAGCAACTTCCAATCCTCGTCTACAAAAATAATCGGATTATTAATAGAACCTGATAACATGGATGAAATCCTTTCTATCCCTCCACCTTCAAGTGTAATTCGGAAAAATAAATTATGCATATCTAAGGTTTTTCTATTTAATAAATCATAACGACCAGATGCTTTCTCATTAATAATAGAAATGACCCTTGATAAGGTATATTCAAAAGGTAACTCAAGTAGTGGAAACCCCATCTTATTTGCATGATCAATCATTCTTTGCGGTAGTTTTTCAAAGTATCGTTTCATTTTGATAACTAGTCCTGCACAATTTATGGCAGAAAGCTCATTAATGATTTTAATTTGCAAATCCTCATTATCTTTAAATATATAACCTGTTGATAATAGAAGTTCATTCGGTGAAAGCCAGTCAAATGCCTCAGGATTTTCAATTATGTTTACAATTGAGATTTCATTATTAATTCCATGTTCTCCAGCAACAATTTTCAAGCCATCAATAGCTTGTATCTCAAATAAATCCTTAACAGTCAACAAATTTACCACTCCTTTGTTGAAAATTTATCACAATTAATTGTATAACATGCACAAATGATATCATTTTTTTTGGTTTGCTTAAACGATGATGTTTTTATGCAATCTATCTAAAATAATCATGTAAGGATCAGAACTTGTCAACTATATTCAAAGTTTTAGCAGGGTTCAATCTACATGATGATAAAAAAGTTAACTTTTACTTACAAATATTCAACTTGAGAGGGGCTGCATGAACAGACGTACCAGTTCAATGAGGTGTCACAGTTGGGGAATGCACTGTCTGGTGATCTTGGGTTTATTGAGAGAATGAATATTTCGAGTTTAACCGGTTTTGTTCATAGCACATTTAGAAAGACAATTAATATTCATTGTTTTGAAAATGGTGAATTATATACGATTGCAAGCACCCAAATTGATAATGGGCCTAACACACTTGTCATTAATCTGGCCAGCTTTGAAGGACTGAATATCCACGTTAATGATCAAGTGTTTGTGAAAAATAATACGCTGTTCATTTCAAATAAACTCGCCATATCAATTGGGGAAATTGAAAGATGGGAAAGTATTTTACCTGAATACCCATCTGATTTACAAAAAGTGAATCGCAATTTGATAATGATGAAGGAATACATTGATTTCCACGGTAAAGCCGGAGGAATGAAAAAGAAATTATTTGCCCAAAGTCCCTATGAAACAGAAATGTCTAGGTTGCTCGAAGAACGAACTAATTTATTAATAAACGAATTGTCAAACAATCGATTGGCGAATGCAGTGTGTCATGCTGTTTCGTTAGTAGGTCTTGGTCCCGGATTGACACCATCGGGAGATGACTTTTTAGTTGGTTTATTTACGATCATGAATTTGAGGAAAAGTCCTTTCTACCTGCAACAATCGTTTAGAGATGAAGTGGTGATGAGAGCAAACAGTTTAACGAATGAAATAAGCTATATGACATTGAAAAAAGCATCTATTGGTAAAGTGAGAGAGTCAATCATTCATTTAGTCCATTCCATACTTAATGGAAAAGAAGATGAATTATATCTCCCTTTAAATAAAGTACTAAACATCGGTTCTTCATCAGGAACAGATATAGCCACAGGGCTCATCTGTGGGTTGGAAGCCAATCTTAGAGTAGGAGGTCAATTATGACTGTAGAAGCTATTGTAAAGCCGAACACATATTTCGATTCTGTTTCATTAATGTCACTTTCAACAAAAGCAAACCAAATTGAAGGTGTAGAACAGGCTATTATCGCAATGGGAACTGAAATGAATAAAGAAGTAATGAGAAATGTTGGATTGATGACTTCAGAAGTGGAAGAGGCAAAATCAAACGATTTAATTATTGTTGTAAATGCAGCGACAGAGGCGCTTTGCGAAAACGCTTTCGTAATGATTGATGAATTATTTACAAAAAAAGATACATCCAAAGGTAAAAGCGAACTCAAATATTCAACAATTGCTTCAGCAGCCCAAAGCATCCCTGAAGCAAATTTAGCAGTAATTGCGGTGAACGGAGCATATGCAACGAGAGAAGCAAAAAAAGCTCTAGAAAATAATCTCCATGTGATGCTATTTAGCGATAATGTCAGCATTGAAGATGAGATTGAATTAAAAACGTTGGCACATGAAAAAGGACTACTAATGATGGGTCCAGATTGTGGAACAGCAATTATTGGTAATGTGGCTTTGTGTTTTGCCAACGCTGTAAGAAAAGGCAGTATTGGGATTGTTGGTGCTTCGGGAACCGGAAGCCAAGAAGTAAGTGTCCGCATTCATGAATTCGGCGGCGGAATTTCACAGATGATTGGAACAGGCGGCAGAGATTTAAAAGAGGAAATAGGAGGAATCATGATGCTTGATGGAATCAAGGCTCTGGAAGATGATGAGGCAACTAAAGTGATAGTCCTTATTTCTAAGCCACCTGCACCAAGTGTTGAAGAGAAAGTGTTAGATCAAATTAAAAGATGTAAAAAACCTGTTGTTGTTTGGTTTGTTGGTGGAAATGAAGAGAAAGTAATTCAAGCAGGCGGTCAATTTGCGAAGATGTCAAAGGAAGCTGCTCTTAAAGCAGTTCTATTGGCAGGTGTTGATGAAAGCAAACTTAATAAACGTGCTTTAAATATTCCACTTATTGAAGAGGTACGCACGAAGTTAACACCAGATCAAAAATATATCCGGGGACTATTTAGTGGCGGGACTCTTTGTGATGAAGCAATGCATGCAGCCATGGAAAAGTTCGATAATGTCTATAGTAATATCCAAAGAGATCCAGAATACCGCTTAAAAGATAGAAATAAAAGTCAGGCACATACATTTATTGATTTTGGTGATGATGAATTCACACAAGGCAAGCCACATCCAATGATTGATCCTTCCACAAGAATATCGAGGTTTATCCAAGAAGCGAAGGATCCATCTGTTGGTGTTATTGTCATGGACTTTGTTTTGGGATATGGCGCACACGAGGATCCTGTTGGAGCAATGCTTCCTGCAATTATAGAAGCAAAACAAGCAGCAGAAGATGAAGGAAGACATCTGGAAATTATCGGATATGTTCTAGGGACAGAGTTAGATCTGCAAAACCTGGAAGAACAAATCGATAAACTACTCGCTGCAGGTGTGACGCATGCTAGCAGTAGTCAGAATGCAGGACTATTGGCAAGAGAATTTGTTGTGAAGGGAGAATAACCCATGAGTAAAATTAATGAACTTTTTAATCAAAAACTTAATGTTATTAACGTCGGAATTGAATCCTTTAAAAATGATTTATTAACTCAAAATGCAGAAGTGATTCATCTAGAGTGGATGCCACCAGGTAGAGGCAATCCTGATCTCATTGCTGCACTTGATAAGCTTGAAGATCCTGTAATTATTGAAAAAATTGAAGCTGCAAATAAGTTAGCGGTTGAGAGAATTATTAACTCACAACCGGTATTAGTTGGTTTTGAAAAAGCAATTGATTGTGTTCCAGGAATGACGAAAACGACGATTTTGCATGCAGGCCCTCCTATTACATGGGATAAGATGAACGGTCCGATGAGGGGTGCGGTCACAGGAGCTATTGTCTTTGAAGGTTTGGCAAAAGATATAGAGGAAGCCTCAAAGCTTGCAGCATCCGGTGAAATTACATTCTCTCCATGTCATGAGAACAACTGTGTTGGCTCCATGGCGGGTGTTACGTCTGCTTCAATGTTTATGCATATTGTTGAGAATAAGACCTATGGAAACATTGCTTATACAAACTTAAGTGAGCAACTATCGAAAATCCTCCGAATGGGCGCAAATGATCAAAGTGTTATTGATCGTTTAAATTGGATGCGTGATGTATTTGGTCCCATCCTGAGTGCAGCGATGAAATTAAATCCGAACGGAATTGACTTGCGTCTAATGCTTGCACAAGCACTTCATATGGGTGATGAGTGTCATAACCGTAATGTTGCGGGTACCACATTACTGATTCAAGCATTGACACCTTATATTATCCAAACAGATTTCACGATTGAACAAAAACGTGAGGTATTTGAGTTTGTTGCAAGCAGTGATTATTTCTCGGGCCCAACTTGGATGGCACTTGCAAAATGTGCTCTTGATGCAGCACATGGCATCGAAAACAGTACTATCGTAACCACCATGGCACGTAATGGTACTGAATTCGGGATCCGTGTAAGTGGAATTGCGGGAAATACATGGTTTACGGGCCCTGCACAAAAAGTAATCGGACCAATGTTTGCAGGATACAAGCCTGAAGACTCAGGGCTAGATATAGGGGATAGTGCAATTACTGAAACGTACGGCATTGGTGGATTTGCAATGGCAACGGCTCCAGCAATTGTCGCCCTTGTAGGTGGGACCATTGAAGACGCGATCGGCTACTCAACAAAAATGAAGGAAATTACCACTATAGAAAATCCAAATGTAACGATTCCGATGCTTAATTTCATGGGTATACCATCTGGAATTGATGTTCGGAAGGTAGTTCAAACGGGAATTATGCCAATCATCAATACGGCAATAGCCCATAAGGAAGCTGGAATTGGAATGATTGGTGCGGGAATTACCCATCCACCAGTTGAAACTTTTGAAAAGGCATTACTTGCTTTAAGTGAAAACATTAACTAAGAGGTTCCGCTCCTAACAAGTTTAGGACCAGAACTATTATTAGCATTTATCTACTTCTTGTTGGAAATATAGCTAAAGGAGAGAATCAAATTGGAAATGAATTCTTTGAACGCAGAACTTATTCATGTAAGTGAACAGGGAGATTTAGCGGCTGTAAATCAGCTTTTAAATAAGGGAGCTAGCATTGATTTTAAAGATGCTGACGGTCGAACCGCCTTAATGGCAGCTACACAAAGAAATCAAATTTCGGTAGTTAAACTGTTATTAGAAGCAGGCAGCGATGTAAATACAAGAGATATTACCCAACTAACACCATTTATCTGTTCAGGAGCAAATGGATTTCATGAAATATTAAGTTTAATGCTCCAGTTTGGAGCAGATTTAAAAAGTGTTAACCGATTTGGTGGTACGGCATTGTTACCTTCTAGTGAGAAAGGCTACCTGAAGACTGTACAAGTCTGTTTAGATGCCGGAGTACCAGTAAACCATGTGAACAATTTAGGCTGGTCCGCACTCCTAGAGTCAGTGATTCTAGGAAATGGCGGTCGCTTATATTCTGATATTATTCATGAACTTGTTGAAGCAGGCGCAGATATGAATCTTCCAGACAGAGACGGGAAGTCGTCTCTTCAGCATGCAAAAGAATTGAAACAACAAAAAGTTGTGAGCATTTTGAACAAAGATTATGTAGAAACAAATGAATGGGTTCAAAAGGCAAAAATGCTAGCAAGAGCTAATAAGTACGAAGAGGCAATCTCAGAAATTGAGAAAGGCCTTGGATATGATAATGAAAACTTAGACTTAATTTATTACAAAGGGTATTTCTTGCAAGAATTAAAAAAATACGATGAAGCGCTTCAGGAGTACAACAAAGCATTAACTCAAAACCCAAGAGATTTAGACTTCTACTTTTATACAGCTAATTGTCTAAGATTAATGAGGAAATCAGATGAAGCGCTATCTAAATATGATAAAGCCTGTTCATTAAACCCGAACGGTACTTTTTATCGTTATCATAAATCAAATTACTTAAGAGAACTAGGCAGACACGAAGAAGCCGTTATCGAAATGGATAAACTGCTTGCTCTGAAGCCAAATCGCTATGACTTTTCCTTTCATAAGGCAAATAGCCTAAGATCTCTTGGTAAACATAGTGAAGCAATTGAAGCAATTGAGAATGCGATTGCGAATGATCTGACGAACCCATTATATCAATTGCATAAGAAACAATCTCTTGAGTTACTTAGCAAGCAAGAAAATAAACAAAACTAGGGGTAAAACTGATGGAAAATTTAGTGATTGTAGCAATTGGAGGAAACTCATTAGTTCGAGAAAAGGGCCGTGACACGGTTCAAGACCAATATGAAGCAGTATGTGAAACGGCAATTAATATCGCCGATATGGTGGAAGAAGGTTTCAACGTTGTTGTCACCCATGGTAATGGCCCTCAAGTAGGTTTTGGTCTACGGAGATCGGAAATTGCGAATGAAGAAGTTGGAATGCCAATAGTTCCACTTGTCAATTGTGGAGCAGACACTCAAGGGGGGATAGGCTACCAAATTCAGCAGGCCTTAACAAATGAATTTTCAAATAGAGGGCTCAACAAGAAGGTTGCTACTGTTATTACACAAGTAGAAGTAAGTATCGATGATCCTAATTTCAAAAATCCAACGAAGCCAGTAGGATCCTTTTTCACGCTAGAACAAGCTGAAGAGATGAAAAAAGAACATCCAGATTGGACTTTTATCGAAGATTCTGGCCGTGGCTATCGAAGAGTAGTCCCTTCACCTAAACCAATAGATATTGTTGAAAAAGAGGCTATTAAAACATTGATTAATGCAGGTTTTGTTGTAATCGCTGTCGGCGGTGGGGGCATTCCAGTAATTAAAAAGGGAAATAACACCTATGAGGGTATCGATGCTGTCATTGATAAGGATTTTGCTACGAGTCTACTAGCAGAACAAGTTAAAGCAGAAACCTTAATTATTACAACAGGAGTTTCTAGAGTTTGTATCAATTTTGGCAGACCAAATCAAAAGGCGCTTGAAAAAATTACAATCGAAGAAACGAAACAATATATCCTTGAAAACCATTTTGCTCTGGGAAGTATGCTTCCTAAAATTGAGGCAAGTTTAAGCTTTTTAGAAAAAAATGGATCAAGGGTTATAATTACCAACCCTGAGAGCTTAAAAGAAGCGATTAATGAACAGGCAGGAACTCATATTGTGAGGGATAATCATAGAGGCATTATTAAATAATCCCCTAAGGAAGGTAAAATAAATTAGAGGTGTAACTAAATGGAACTAAAGTTAAAGTTATGGCAAAAGGGTGACTGGGCTGCATACTTTGGTTTACTTGCTAACAATTTAACAAATCTATTAACAATGATATCATTATTACTTTTTGTAGTTGGTTTTCCTGAAGAAATTGTATATGGAAGAATTGTCCCAGGTTTTGGTCTTGGAATCTTCTTGGCAAGCTGCTGTTACTTTGTCTTTGGATATTTTTTAGCTAAAAAGACAGGTAGAACTGACATAACAGCTTTACCGTCTGGCCCTAGTGCTCCTTCTATATTTACGGTTACTTTTTTAGTAATCGGGTATTATCCATTCAGGTGCAGTCGGATTTGCTTAGCCTGCATTAATGCCATTCTTCTATTCTTATCTCATGGTAGGAGGAGTATTTATCATATAATATATGATGGATTATATGGCTAAAGCAAAAGATGACAATAATACGACAACGGTTGAAGAATCAGCCTAATTTTATTGATTAGAAATAGCTAAAGTTTACACGATACCTAAAAAAATTTCGTCCACGTATAAGTTGGACGAATTTTTTTTACTAATTTTATTTGAGCACTAAGAAGTAGAAATATTATAAAAAGGGGTAATAATTTCGAATATATAAAATAGTAATTTTTTTTATAATAATACTTATGGAAGTCTAAACAAGCTTACTTCTGCCTAATGAAAGGAGTTAATAGAATTGAAAACCAAATTAAAGGGAAGGTACGTTATTGGTTACGATGGAGAAGACCACGTCTTAATTGAAAACGCGGAAGTCGTTTTTGAAAATGATAAGATAATCTTTGTCGGTAAAAATTATCTTGGCGCAGTGAACAAGGTAATCGATATGGGGAACGCCGTCATTAGTCCGGGGTTTATCGATTTAAATGCATTAGGTGATATTGACCACGATATTTTACATTTAGAGGCAAGGACAAACAGACAGAATAACCTGCTTTGGTCTGAACAATATATAAAAAACGGACACCATGAAGTCATGACAGCTAAAGAAGAAAATTTTAAATCCCTTTATGCCTATTCACAACTGATTCTCCATGGGGTTACTACTGCGATGCCAATTACATCGGTACTTTATAAAGAATGGGCAGAAACGTATGAGGAGCTTGCTGCTGCAGCAAACCATGCTGGAAGTTTGGGATTAAGAATCTATCTTGGGCCAAGCTACCAATCTGGAATCAGGGTCGTAAAACCTGATGGTACTATCCAACTGTACTGGGATGAAGAAGCAGGAAAAGCAGGATTAAAAGATGCTGTAAGGTTTGTAGAAGAATTTGACGGAGCTTATGATGGATTAGTTAAGGGGATGCTGGCACCCGAACGAATTGAGTGTCAAACGTCAGAAAGTTTGACACAAACAAAATACTATAGTGATAAATTAGGAGTGCCTATTAAACTTCATGCAGCACAAGGAACCTATGAATATCATACCATCGTTGAAAAGCACGGAGTAACTCCTATTCGCTATTTATATGACCTTGGTTTTTTAGGGTCAAAAACAGGAATTCCGCATGCTCACTTTATTGCTGGATATAGTGAAGCACAATCTGGTGATGGTGATGATATAGCACTTCTGAAAGAAACAAATACAACGGTCATTCATTGTCCTTTAATCATTGGCAGGCATGCTTCGGCATTAGAATCATTTGCTAAATATAAACGGGCGGGTATTAATTTAGCGCTAGGAACAGATACCTTTCCTCCAGATATGTTTCAAAACATTCGAACAGGCAGCATGTTTTCCCGATTCATTGAAAAGGATGTAGAGGGTTCAACATACGCCGATTTCTTCCGGGCGGCCACACTTGGGGCAGCTACATTCCTGGGGAGAAATGACCTTGGCCGTTTAGCTATTGGGGCGAAAGCAGATATTATTGCAATTGACTTAAATGGATATCATCTAGGAGTTCTCGACGATCCCATCCGAACTATGATTGTGAGCGGAACAGGAAGAGACGTGAAACTATCCATTATCAACGGAAGGATTGTAATGAAGGACCAAAAAATACCTAATTTTGATTTAGAAGAAATGAAAACCAAGGGACAACAATATTTTAACAAAATGAGAAAAGGATATTTAGAAAGAGATTATCAGCAATTGACAGAAAGAGAATTATTTCCTCCGTCTTTCAAAATAGTGGATTCTATCTGAAATTATCAAAAGTAGTAAAGATATTGAAAAATAAAGTAGAAATTTTTGAAATAAAATTATCTGAATATTTTTTATAATTGGATAAACGGAAGTAAAGATTATAAAAATATTCAGGGGGTGGATTCCATGGTGAAAAAGTGGGGGTTAGGAAGATTTTTTCTGATAATGTTGATCGTGTTTGTCATTACAGGCTGCTCGACGAGTAAAGATGTCAGCACAAAAAGCAATGGTAAAAACACAGAATCTAAGGACGGGGGTACATTAGTGATTGCCCGATTGTCGGACGCTGAAAACTTAGATCAGCATTTTATGTCAACAATCAATGCAGCAAGTGTGACCCATCGCAAAATCTATGAGGGTTTAGTTGGTCGTGATAATAATGCTGAAATCCAACCATTGCTGGCGGAAAAGTGGGAGCAACTAGATGATACGACATGGGAGTTTAAATTACGGGAAGGTGTTAAATTTCACGATGGATCAGCTTTTAATGCCAATGCTGTAAAAGCTACATTTGATCGACTGTTAGATCCAAAGGTGGCATCACCCAGAGCTGTTGTTTTTAAAATGGTAAAAGAAGTAAAGATAATAGATGACTACACCGTTCAGTTTATTTTAACTGAGCCGTTTGCTCCATTACTCTCTATTTTGGCTAGTCATGAAGGCGGGATTATTAGTCCAAAAACTATCGAGAAATACGGGAAAAGCATTATTAAAGAACCAAATGGGACAGGTCCATTTGTTTTCAAATCATGGACACCTGGGCAAGAAATTGTATTAACAAAAAACAATAGTTATTGGGGAGATAAGGCGAAGGTCGATAAAGTCGTCTTTAAGGTTGTACCTGAGGAAACAACCAGAATCTCCATGCTAGAAACAGGTGAAGCTCAAATAGCTGAACCCCTTTCTGTACCAATGATGGATACAGTAAAGGCTTCACAAGCAATCGATGTTTACCATAGTGAAGGATATGGAACAGAGTATATCGGCTTTAATGTTCAAAAGAAGCCATTTAATGATGAAAGGGTTCGAAAGGCCATCGCCCATGCGGTTGAAATGGATTCCATTATTAAAGGTGTCTATAATAATGTGGGAAAAAAGGCAAATTCCTTATTAGGCTCAAAGGTTTTCGGTTACCATCCTGATATGGAATCGTATAAATATAACTTAAATGAAGCAAAGAGATTACTAGCTGAAGCAGGTTATCCAAATGGTTTTGAAGTTACACTTAAAACGATGGATAGCAAAGAAAGAGTGAACATGGCAGAAGTACTGCAATCACAGTTAAAAGGGATCGGTGTCAAAATTAAAATACAGGTGTTGGAGTACGGTACGTTTGTTGACCAAGTAAACAAGGGTGACTCTGAGATGTTTATCCTTAGCTGGAGAAATGCTACCGGTGATGCTGATTATAATCAGTATAACCTTTTCCATACAAGCTCACAGGGAGGAGCGGGAAATACCTTCTTTTACAGTAATAAAGAAGTCGATAGTTTAATAGAAGCTGCACGCAGTGAAAAAGACCAAGAAAAACGAAAAGAATTATATGCACAGTCACAAGAAATAGAAATGAAAGAGGCAGTTTATATCCCTGTTCGAGTTATTGAAAATTTAGCGGCTGTTGGAAAAGATGTAAAAGGTTTTTCTATTAGTCCATCAGGCTATTTAGAAATAAATGATGTGTCAATTAAATAAGACACAGCTTAAAAGAGGGATATCCATTTTGGGTAACCTCTTTTATCGTGGTGATTAACAATGAAAGGATGAATAGAAATGAATAGCAAGTATTGGTTAAAGCATGCGCGTATTGAAACAGGGTACAATGAAGAAAATGGAAGAGTTGTAGGAACTATGACTGAGATGTGTAATCTGTTAATAGAGGATGGGAAAATTTCAAAAATAATAAAACCTTCTGAGCCATTTGAAGTTGTGTTACCTCTAATAGATGCAAAAGGAATGCTTTTGCTTCCTTCTTTCATCGAAAAGCATGTTCACCTTGATAAAACCTATATGGGTGATAATTGGCGGGCTTGTATCCCGGCTTCAGGCGTAATTGAACGCTGTGATATTGAAAAGAATATTCTAGCTTCTATTTCATCTAGCACACAAAAACGTGCTGAAGCCTTGCTTGAAGTATTACTATCATACGGATCCACTCATGTCAGAACGCATGTTGACATATATCCTGAGGTGAAATTGCAAAATTTAGAAGGAGTTCAGCACGCTCTAGAATCTTATTCCAATAAAATAAGCTCTGAAATTGTTGCGTTTGCCCAGCATGGCTTGCTCCGTCCAGGAACAGTACAGCTTGTAAGGGAAGCTTTGAGAAATGGGGCAGGGATTGTCGGAGCTGTCGATCCAGCAACGGTCGACAATAATATTGAAGCATCATTGGTACAGTTAATGGATTTAGCAGTTGAAGGTAATGCCGATATTGATTTGCATTTACATGATCCTGGTCACTTAGGTACTTTCACAATGAAACGTCTTGCCTATTTAACGAAGCAAGCAGGCTTGGAAGGGAGAGTAGCAATCAGTCATGCCTTTGGACTTGGAGATGTATCAAGAGAAGAAGCCGTAGAAATGGCAGAGTTATTAAGGGATGCAGGTATTTCGATTGTGACGAGCCTCCCAATTGGTAGAAACATTCCTCCAGTAAGCCTGCTATCAGAATATGGTGTTAATGTGGCCATAGGAAACGATAATATTTTTGATTCGTGGTGGCCGACTGGAAATGGAGACGTTCTTGAAAGGGTTGGCCGACTAATTGAACGGTGTCGTTGGACAGATGAAGTTTCTCTTTCTCGAGCATTAAAATATATTACTGGTGGTTTGACGCCTTTAGACAGAGAAGGCAGAAAGCAATGGCCTAAAGAAGGGGATGCAGCCAATATGATTTTAGTAGAAGCAAGTTGTTCTGCCGAAGTCGTTGCTAGACGTTCAAACCGTAAGGCAGTTTTTTATCAGGGTAACTTGGTTTCAGGCTCCATTAGCTAGATATTAATTTTAAAGGAGGATGAGGACATCATCCTCCTTTTGTTATATTTGCCAAATCCTTATCTGTTCTACTGGCGTGTAACAGGTTGTTCAAATAAATAAATAGTAAATATAGGACGACTGAAACGATTATCCCAGTAAACCATGAAATATTATAAATCGGCTCAAGGATATCAATAAATCTACCAATCAAGCTAGTACACCCAGCGAATAGAGTGGTAAGCAGTGCAGGCCAGTTTACTCCGTTTGAGAAACGGCCCTTACAATTTGGAAAATATAATTCTTGTAAATTGATTTCTCTTTTCTTGATAACATGACTGGCCTTTATTGGTGCTCGAATACCTTGTAACATCAGAAAACGCTTAGTATTTGTGCCACCCATCATCATGGATGACTTGCTTATCTCCCAATGTTGCTTACCTCCAATCTTCCTTAATGCTTTATCCTAATAGATACTGTTTGGAAAATAAAAACCAATAAACAAATCAAACCAGAAATTATGAAGCTGATCCAAATGATCGTTAAGTTATCATTCAGGGGAATAAATATATAGCCCCCCAAGGCACCAATCAATGAGGAAAAGGGGATGATTGCAGGAATCGATTTGTTACTTAGAATAATAAATAACATCGGTACAATGATGGCAGCGTAAATATTCCCAGAGAAAAACAATAATTGTAGCGGAGTAGGTTTAAAAATACTCACGATTATTAGTAAACATATACAAATACTTCCTGAAAAAATATAAGTGAATTTCCATCTTTCATGGTCAGATAAAGGACGAAATATTTCAATAATATTTTTTACAACCAAGGTAGTCGTCGCATGTAGTTCTGCACTAATTGCTGACGAAATCGCACTAAAGCAAAATAAAACAAATAAAACAATTAGCATGGTTGATTGTATTTTATCAACAAGTTCAAACAGCAACGAATAAATATCTTTATAGCTTCTGCCAAACATAATAATCATTAGCAGGGAGGTTAGAGCTAGTGGGATTGTGGCCCATATTACTCCAGCTAGAGTAAAGGTCATTTGAACTTTTTCCTTTTTGATGATAAATAATCTCTGCCATGTTGCTCGATCAATTAAGACCTGTCCAAAGCCAATCAAAATCGCTGTGAAAATAAACCAAATCGAATCTGTATTTTTATAGAATAAAATATAAGGATGAAAAAGTTTAATCCCTTCATAAACAGGATGGACACCTTCCTGAATATAAAAATAAACAGGAATGACTAAAACAGCGCCGAAGATCAATGAGACATTAACACCTGATAACTGGTGCAGCCGCTGCATTCCACCAACACCGCCTACAAAAAAACAAAAGCCTAAAAACAATAGCATTCCTATAAAAACAGGCATAGGGAACAGGATATGAATGAGGATTCCCGCTCCCATTGCTTGGATAAATAAGGAGTGCAGGCTGGTAATGAGAAGAATTGTAATGACATACCAGTAGCCGCTTGGTGATAATTTTTTTCTCAGTACATCTCCAATCGTTTGCTCATCGGGAAATTTTTCTCTAATGACTTTGGCTAAAAATCCAAACAATATGAGTGCTAAAGCCCCCATTAAAGAATAGCCAATTCCACCAGTTAATCCGTATTTAATTAATGTTTCTGGAGAAGAGAGGATCGTATTGCCTGTTATCCACCTCGCTAATAGACTAACAACCCCAAAGCTTATCCCCAATTTAATCGCACCGCTTATATATAATTGATAAGAACTTCTATTCAACGGTATGTCTCCTTTAAGCGATAGTCACTCGGTGATTGTCCAGTCAATTTCCGAAAGATTTGGCTAAAGTAATGCTGGCTATTAAATCCACATCTTTCTGAAATCGTGCTAATGCTTAAATCAGGATTATTAATTAACATTTTTTGAGCTTCCTTTAAACGATAATCATTTAAATATTCAGAGAAGCCCATCCCTACTTCTTCGTGAAATTTTCTGCTTAAATAGGCAGGGTTAATGTGAACCTTTGAAGCTAAATAATTTAATGTTAATTTTTCACTATATTCCTGATGTATAATTTGTAAGGCGTTTACGATTTGTTCCGTATATCGTCCCAATCGCTCATACCTGCTTAATACATTCAAAAGCTCTTCTTCAATGACAGGCTTCGTAATATAATCAACAACCCCAATTCTTATCGAGATTTGAGCATATTCAAAATTCTGAAAAGCCGTAACCATGATAATATCCATTGAATAATTTCGTGTGAGTTCCATCGCTAATTCCAAACCTGATTTACCTGGGAGCTGGATATCAAGAAATGCAAGAAAGATTTCATGTTGTTTGATGATTTGAATGGCTTGTGAAGCATCTAGAGCCTTAAAAAACTTCCAGTTTGGAAACTTTTTTTGAATTAAATATTCGAGCAGTTCTAATTCAAGTGGTTCATCATCTACTAAAAGAATATTCATTTGGATGCACCTCCTATCCTAGTACAAATGGGAAAACAGCTAAAACACTGGTACCATCTTCTGAAGGTATTAATTTTACTGAAGTCTGATCTCCTGGAAAGAGAAGATCAAGCCTTTTTGCAATATTATCTAAACCAAGTCCATCTTTATGAGATTGGACCACCTGTCCTTCTAAGGCATTGTTCCAGACAGTTACATAAACTTCCTTCTCGTTCTTTTCAATGATTATTTTTAAAAAAGCCTCACCAATATGTCTGTCAAATGAATGCTTAAAGGCGTTCTCGACAAGAGTTTGAATTAAAAAAGGGATGATAACAGCCTGTCCTACTGTTGAATCCATGGATATTTCGTAATGAAGTCTGTCTCGGAACCTTATTTTTTGTATTTCCAAATAATAATTAATATAGGATAATTCCTCATTAATTGTTATTAAAGGTGTATTTGTCTTATATTTAAACTTAAGCAATCTTGAAAGGGTTTCAATCGAGTGAATTAATTCTGTTTTTCTCTCTAATCTTGCAAGGCTTAAAATGGAATTTAATGTATTAAAGAGGAAATGTGGTTGGATTTCCTGATTTAATTGATTATAAAGGGCTGTTTGCAGTTCTTTCTCGAGAGCAATTTCCCGTGTTTGCTTTTCTAAAAGATCAATTCGTTTTTCAAATATAAATAAAAACAGCAAAGTAAATGCACCTAGTAAAGGGGCTAAGACACATAGCATAATGTAAATGGAGAAAGCTTCAATATTAAGCATTAAACGAGATTCTCCTTTAGATGTAGAAAAAGGAAGTCTAGAAATACTCCCTTTATTAATATGATATTTTATAAAGTTTTTTATTTCTAATATAACTTTATTGCGAAAGTTGCTCTGCAAAATGGCAGCTGACAAAATGATTCTCAGCTAATTCTCTTAGGGCAGGTTCCTCTAATTTACACTTCTCCGTTGCAAAAGGACAGCGAGTATGGAAACGGCATCCGCTCGGAGGGTTAATAGGGGAAGGGACATCTCCTTTTAAGATGACACGTTCCCTTTTTAGGACTGGATTAGGTACCGGAATTGATGATAACAATGCCTTTGTATATGGATGAAGCGGTGAATCGAATAGATTCTTTTTATCAGCAATCTCAACGATCTTTCCTAAATACATAACCATTACTCGGTCGGAGATATGCCTTACTACACTTAAATCGTGTGAGATGAATAAAAAGGTAAGCTGAAACTGATTTTGTAGTTTTTTTAATAGATTTAGAATTTGGGCTTGGATGGAAACATCCAAAGCAGATACTGCTTCGTCACAAATAATTAATTTAGGATCGACTGCAAGTGCACGGGCAATCCCAATTCGCTGACGCTGCCCTCCACTAAATTCATGGGGATAGCGATCAAGTGCTTCTTGAGGTAGTCCGACATACCCCAGTAATTCTAACATTCTTTCCATCCTTTTCGGTTTTTCAACGACATTTTGAATGGCCATTGCTTCATTTAGAATATGCTTTACCGTTTGACGGGGGTTAAGTGAGGCAAAAGGATCTTGGAAAATTACTTGCAAGTCTCCTCTAAGCTTTCTCATCTCTTTATTATTAAGGCTTAAAATGTCTTTACCAGAGTAATATACATTCCCGTCTGTTGGTTCATCGAGCCGTAAAATCGCTCGTCCTGTAGTTGATTTACCGCAGCCAGATTCCCCAACAATACTTAGTGTTTCTCCTTCGTATAGGTGAAAAGAAATGTCGTCAACTGCTTTTACAAATGCCTTAGGTTTAAAAATGGAATCTGATTTAACAGGGAAATATTGTTTCAAATGGTCCACTTTTAATAATACTTTTTTCTCTGTAGCAGTCACCATTATTTAACAGCCCCCTCTTTTTCCACATGTCTCGTCCATTCGTCAGTGTACATCCAACAACGTACTTTAACACCATCATTTTGTTCAATTAGATCAGGCTTCTGCAAGTGACACAAAGGTTTCTGATGGGGGCACCTTGAAGCAAAACGGCAGCCTGTCGGCAAATTATACGGACTTGGTACACTCCCTTCGATCGTTTGCAATTCTTCTTGGTCCTCATGGATCTTCGGTAAAGAATTTAACAACCCTTGTGTATAGGGGTGCTTTGGATTTGTAAAAATCTTTTCAGTTGGCGCATGTTCAATAATATTGCCGGCATACATAACTGCAACTTTATCACATGTTTCAGAAACAACTCCTAAATCATGTGTAATCATAATAACGCCCATACCTATCTTTTTTTGTAAATCTTTAATTAGCTCTAATATTTGTGCTTGAATGGTTACATCTAAGGCTGTTGTTGGTTCATCGGCAATTAACACTTCTGGAGTACAGGCAAGTGCCATCGCAATCATTACACGCTGGCGCATACCTCCACTTAATTGGAATGGTTCTTGTTTTGCCCTTTTTTCAGGAGAAGGTATTCCCACAAGCTTAAGCATTTCAACTGTCTTAATCCACGCTTCCTTCTTTCTCATACCTTGATGCAATCTTAATGCTTCAGCAATTTGTTCTCCGACAGGAAGTACAGGATTTAATGATGTCATCGGTTCTTGGAAAATCATCGAGATTTCGTTTCCACGGATTTTCCTCATTTCATCCTCTGAGAGTGTGACTAAATCTTTCCCTTTATAAAGAACCTGTCCGCCGGCAACTTTCCCTGGAGGGGAGGGGATTAGTCGTAGTATGGAGAGAGATGTCATACTTTTTCCACAGCCTGATTCTCCGACAATACCTAAAGTCTCTCCCTTTCGAAGGGTAAAATCAATACCGTCAACGGCCTTACTTACACCATGTTTTGTAAAGAAATGTGTTTTTAATCCTTTTACTTCTAAAATTGGATTGTTTTTCTCACTCACCATTATTCACCGCCCGTTAATTTAGTTCAATTCGTTTATTAAAGAACCGATAGAATACGTCCACAAATAAATTCACGATAACAAAGATTAGCGAGGCAGCTAAAACTCCCCCTTGAACCACTGGTAAATCCCGCATTCGGATAGCATCAACAATCATTCTGCCAAGTCCGTTAATCGCAAAGATGGATTCAACTAATACAGTTCCGCCAAGCAGAGCACCAAACTGTAACCCAACAACCGTTATTACTGGAATTAAGGCATTCCGTAATGCGTGCTTATAAATAATGACATGTTCGCGCAGTCCTTTTGCTCGTGCTGTACGGATATAATCTTGCCTGATGACTTCAAGCATACTGGAACGAGTCATCCGGGCAACAATTGCTGCACCTCCTGCTCCTAATGTTAGAGCAGGAAGGATGACGTGAAGGATACTATCCCATCCTGCAACCGGAAGAATTTGCAGTTTTACGGAGAAGAAATACATCATCATTAAACCAAACCAAAAGCTCGGTAAGGAAATTCCAAGTAGGGCAACTAGCATAACACTTGTATCTGTAAGTGAATAAGGTTTAACCGCTGAAATAATTCCCGCTGGCATACCTAAAACGATTGTGATAATGATACTAAAAAATGCTAACTCCATTGTGATCGGTAGTCTAACCATTATTTCATCAAGTACTGGCTGGCTATTCTTAAGTGAATTACCAAAGTCTCCTTGAAATACATTCAAAAGGTAGTCAAAATATTGAACCAGTAATGGCCGGTTTAACCCCAATTGCTCGCGAATGGCATTAACTGTTTCTTTTGATGCCCCTTCACCTGCAAGCAAAACAGCAGGATCACCGGGAACTAGTTGCATGATAAAAAATACGACAAAAGTTACCCCAATTACTACTGGGATCGTTTGGACTAAACGGCGTAAAATAAACATCAACATCGTCTGCTAACCTCCTTAAATTTTACTTTTTCATTCTTGGATCAAAAGCATCGCGTAATCCATCACCAAAGATATTAAAACCTAAAACGAGGATAGAAATCGCTAAACCTGGGAAAATCGCAATGTATGGAGCAGAGAATAAGAAATCCCTTCCATTACTTAGCATCGTTCCCCATTCCGGAGAAGGAGGCTGTGCGCCAAGACCAAGAAACGATAAGCCTGCAGCTGATAAAATCGCCGTCGCAAGACGTAATGTCCCTTGGACAATAATTGGAGAAAGAATATTCGGTAAAATATGTTTGAAAATAATTGTAAAATCATTTGCGCCAAGCGACCGTATGGCGTCGATATACTCGAGACGTTTCACTTCTAATGTAGAACCGCGGACAATTCGTGCAAATAACGGAACGGAAAATGCTCCAACCGCGATCGTAACATTAATAAGACCTGGTCCTAGAGCACTTATGATGGCTAATGCTAGTAGGATTCCAGGAAAGGCGAGCATGACGTCCATCAATCGCATAATGAACGTATCAACCCATTTTCCATAATAGCCAGCAACTAGTCCAAAAATGATTCCGAAGAATGAGCCAAAGGCTACAGCAGCAAAACCGACTCCCATCGAAAGTCTTGAGCCATACAGAATACGACTTAATATATCTCTCCCTTTATCATCAGTTCCCATCCAGTGATCATTCGATGGAGGCAGTAATTTATCTTCTAATATAATTTCATATGGATTGTATGGGGCTAAGAGCGGTGCAAATAATCCGATAAAAATGTAAAAGAGGATAATAATTGCACCGACCATCGCTGCTTTATTAACCATTAAAATAGAAAGGAAGTCTTTTAATTTAGATTGTTTCGGTAGATTAATCGTTTGTGTGATTACAATTGGTTTTTCAGTGTTTGCTTCAACTGACATGTAAAACCCTCCTTATTTTAATTTTTTTGAAAGATAAGGTGTAATTGATCGTTGCGGTGGACCCCCTTCTAAACTTTCAGACTTTTTATTGGGTTATGTACAAATTATCAAAATTAGGTGAAAAGTAAATGTTTTTTAAATAATATGTCAATATAGTTAAAATTTAAGTAAATATTCTGTAAATATTATTATCTATTGTCTTTTATAATGCAGATATGTACTAGCGGAAGGATGGTGGATAACCGATTGAAGGGTCAGAATTTACAAAATAACAAAATAAGGGAGCATAAAAAAATGGAGAAAAAAGGACGCAGTATTAATAAGGGTCTACTATTTGTTCTAATCGGCTTAATGTTGATTTTTGTTCAAGCTTGTTCTACAAAATCAACTTCTTCAACTGATACGGCAAGCAAAAAAGAGGCAACCAAACAAGGCGGTACATTAACAGTTGTAAGGCTTTCTGATGCTACAAAACTTGATCCGCATTTTATCACAGATATTCCTTCTGCGAATATCATTTATCAAAAAGTTTATCAGACACTAATTGCACCAGATAAAGACTTCAAAATTAAACCACTGTTAGCGAAAGAATGGAAAGTCGTAAATGACACAACATGGGAATTTAAATTACAAGAAGGCGTTAAATTCCATGATGGAGCACCATTCAATGCTGAAGCTGTTAAAACAACATTTGATCGTATGTTAGATCCGAAAACAGAATCACCGCAACGCGAGAAGTTCTCAATGATTAAGGAAGTAAAAGTTGTGGATGATTATACAGTTCAATTATTACTTGAATATCCTTATGCTCCACTGCTATCTATTTTGGCCAGCCAAGAAGGTAGTATTATTAGTCCAAAAGCACTTACAGAAAACCCGGATACATTATCACAGCACCCAGTTGGTACAGGTCCATTTGTGTTTGAATCATGGAAGACTGGACAAGAAATTTCATTAAAGAGAAATGAAAACTACTGGGGGAAGAAACCTAATATTGATAGAGTAGTATTCAAAGTCGTTCCTGAAGATGCAACCCGACTAGCTATGATTGAAACAGGTGAGGCGCATATTAATGACCAAGTGCCTGTAACCGAGATTGAGCGCATTGAAGCTTCTGACAAAATGGGACTCTATCGTACAGAAGGACTAGCTGTTGAATATCTTGGATTTAACACAAAGAAAAAACCGTTTGATGATGTAAGAGTTCGTAAGGCAATCAGCCACGGCATTGAAAGAGAAGCAATTATTAAAGGCGTTTATAATAACGTTGGAACCCTTGCCAATGTAGCAATGAGCCCTAAGGTGCTTGGATACAGTGATAAGGTTAAAGCATATGACTATGATTTGAACGAAGCAAAGAAATTGTTAAAAGAAGCTGGCTATGAAAAAGGATTAAATGTCACTTTATTAACAAGTGACCGAAAAGAACGTATTAACATGGCTGAAGTGATGCAATCGCAATTAAAAGGGATTGGAGTAAATGTGAAAATCCAGGTAATGGAATATGGTGCTTATATCGACATGATTGAAAAAGGTGAGCACGATATGGCCATTGGTGGATGGGGAAATGCAACCGGCGACGGAGATTACAACCAGTATAACTTATTCCATTCAGCATCACAGGGAGCTGCAGGGAACCATTTCTACTATAGTAATCCAGATGTAGACAAAATGATTGAATCAGCACGAAAAGAAACAGATGAGCAAAAACGATTAAAGCTATATGAAGATGTAATGCAGAAAGAGATTGACGATGCGGTTTATGTTCCAATCCGAAATTATGAACATTTGGCTGCCTATAGTAAAAATGTAAGTGGTTTTTGGTTAAATGCTGCCAACTATCTAATGATTGATGATGTAGTAATTAAATAAGTGACTTTATGAAGAAATGAATAGTGTTCAAGGAGGAAAAGTACTTTTGTGAAAAAAGTACTTTTCCTAGTTCTATAACTTAGGAGGGAATAGGAATGACAATTTTTTGGTTAACGAATGTCTGCTTAGAAAAAGGTTTCATTTATGAAAATGATCGAATTGTCGCAACCAAGACAGAAATTTGCCACTTGAAAATTGAAGGCGGTAAAATTACTGAAATTACAAATAAAATTCCTAATACAAAGGTTAAGCAGCATGATGCGAATGGTAAGCTATTACTGCCATCCTTAAGAGATATGCATATTCATATCGATAAAACCTATTATGGTGGACCATGGAAAGCATGTACGCCCATCACAAAAGGCATTTTTACCAGATTAGAAGAAGAAAAAGAACTGCTGCCAAAGCTCCTGCCGACAGCCCAAGAGCGTGCTGAGAAAATGATTGAACTATTTATTAAAAACGGCCATACCCATATTCGCACCCATTGTAATGTTGACCCAGTGATTGGACTTAAAAATCTTGAGGTAACCGTCAATGCATTGAAAAAATATGAGGATGTTCTTACCTATGAGATTGTTGCCTTTCCACAGCACGGTTTATTAAAAAGTGACTCAGTTCAGCTCATTCGTGATGCGATGAAGAATGGCGCGACATTAGTTGGAGGCGTCGACCCTGCGACTGTGGATCGGAACATTGAAAAATCTTTAAACACTATTTTTGATATTGCTGTTGAAAACAATAAGGGCGTAGATATTCATTTACATGATCCGAATACATTAGGAGCATTTACATTTGAACGCATGGCTTATTATACGAAGGAATCTGGACTTAAAGGTAGAGCCACGATTAGCCATGGAATTGCATTAGGTGACCTGGATGGTGAGGAACTTAATGAAATCACTGCTATTCTAAAAGAACAAGAGATGGATGTTACCACCACTGTTCCTATAAATCGGGCGACAATTCCGATACCAACTCTTGATAAATTAGGGATTCAAGTATCTGTTGGACATGACAGTATTACAGACCACTGGTCTCCATTTGGAACTGGAAACTCGATCCAAAAGCTGGGGGTTCTTGCTGAAAGATTCCGCATGAGTGACGAATATTCATTATCAACTACCCTAAAATACGGAACTGGCGGTGTAACACCACTGAATGAAAAAGGTGAGCGTGTCTGGCCAAAGGTTGGCGATGATGCAACGATGATGCTAGTAAAGGCCACTTGTTCAGCAGAAGCAGTCGCAAGAAGAGCACCGGTAGAAGCATTGTTCTTCAAAGGAAAAAAGGTTGAAAGTAAACTAGAAGACACAGACCTAGTGCGTGTTTAAACTTATAAAGGAGGAGAAAGAATGACTACCTCATATTGGTTGACAAATGTTCGGTTAGAGACAGGCTATGTACAGGATGAAAAAGGAGTCTATGAAACAAAGACAGAGCTTTTCCATTTGAAAATTCAGGGTGGGAAAATTGTTGAAAAGCAAAAGCTGAGTTTTAACATTCCATCTGGTGAGAAAGCTGTGGACGGAAAATGTTTTTTGGCGTTACCTACCTTTAAAGAAATGCACAACCATTTGGATAAAACCTATCTTTCACTTGATTGGAAGGCTCCTATTCCTGCAAAAAATTTGAAGGACCGATTACGTATGGAAGCAATGGAACTTGAGGAATTGGCGCCAACAACAAAACAGCGTGCTAGTGCCATGATTGACTTACTGCTTTCACAAGGATCCACACATATCCGCACCCATGTAAATATTGACCCTTATATTGGTTTGAAAAATTTAGAAGGCGTAAAAACAGCATTGGAGGATTACACTGATAAGCTAACCTACGAGATTGTTGCCTTCCCTCAGCATGGATTATTAACTGAAAATGTCATTCCACTTATGAAAGAGGCAATGAGATCAGGTGCCCAATTAGTTGGGGGATTAGACCCAGCTGGAATTGACCGCAATATCGAAAAATCACTCTATGAAGTGATGAATCTAGCAACAGAATTTGATGCAGATGTAGATATCCATTTGCATGACAGCGGCCATGTTGGTTTTTATACGGTAGATAAATTGACAGAAATGGTAGAAGCAGCGAAATGGCACAATCGCGTGGCTGTAAGCCATGCATTCAGTCTAGGAGAAGTACCAGTTCCACAACAGGAAGAAATCGCCGATAAATTGAGCAAGTTAGGAATTTCTGTTATGTCTACGATTCCAATTACAAAAACTCTGCCTCCAATTGATTTATTAGATCGAAGGGGAGTAAACGTGTATTTAGGGTGTGATGGTTTCTATGACTCTTGGGGGCCATATGGAACAGGGGATGTTTTAGAAAAGGTAACCCGATATAGTGAGCTGTACCGGAAAAGTGACGAACGTGCATTAGCTCAGACACTAAAGTATGCTACTGGGGGACCTACCCCATTAACGAAAGACGGTGAAGTAACCTGGCCTCTGGTAGGCGATGAAGCAAATTTTGTTCTTGTAAATGCATCATGTTCTGCTGAAGCAGTTGCTAGAACACCAGAGCGCGAAGCAGTTATTTTTAAAGGAAAAGTTGTATTTGGACAACTGTAAACATTGTTTTTAAGAACTTAATAGTTTAGGAAGAGAAGTCTTTCACATTTGGATTATCCGTAACCCAAAAAACATCTATAAAATTAACAGTGCAATTCGCAAATGAATTAGCACTGTTTCTTATTTTTATATAAGATTTAATTTATATTTGTGCTCTAAATGGGTTACTAAAACCTCTTACTGATTCACTTCCGTTATATCCTCAGGTTATGGAAAAAAGTAGTTCCTTTCTCCATAAGCCTTCATCACTATTCATTCCCTACCCCCCAGAATATACTACGTTCCTTCTATTCTTACTAACTTATACTTATAAAAATACCATCAAGAAAAGTTCAGTGTAGCTACAAGAATAATCTAATTTTTCTCCCATTCGTCGTAACATAAATAATATTTCCCCGGCTTTACTCTTCAACAAACCCGTGAAAAGTTGAGGGATTTTTCTATACAAATAAACTTTCTGGGAATATTAAACCAAAGGAGTTGATAACTTGTATTTTTTGTTTAATGTACTTGGAGTAATAGTTATGATCGTTCTTATTTATTTTTGCTCCCCTAATAAAAGAAACGTTAAGTGGAAATCCATTTTGACGTTGTTAGTTGTTGAATTAGCGATCACCTGGTTTATGTTATCGACGAAAATTGGGTCATGGATCATTAATAAGATAGCATCGTTCTTTAATTGGTTAATTGCTTGTGCGAACGAAGGAACTTCATTTGTATTCCCATCCGTGATGGCGAATGAGCAGGTGGATTTCTTTTTTAGTGCGTTAATGCCGATTATTTTCATTATTACGTTCTTTGATATTTTAACGTACTTCGGAATTTTAACATGGATCATTGATAAAGTGGGATGGCTCATTTCAAAAGTATCTGGACTGCCAAAGCTTGAGAGTTTCTTCTCAATCCAGATGATGTTTCTTGGAAATACAGAAGCCCTGGCCGTTATCCGTCAGCAGTTGACCGTGTTAAAGGAACATCGTCTGCTAACGTTTGGAATCATGAGTATGAGCAGCATCAGCGGTTCGATCATTGGGGCCTACTTAACAATGGTTCCAGCGACATATGTATTTGTGGCGATTCCGTTGAATTGCCTGAACGCGCTTTTGATTGCGAATATGCTGAATCCTGTTGAGGTGAGTAAAGAGGAAGATATCGTTTATGTCCCTACAAAAGAAGAGCGAAAAGATTTCTTTTCAACAATCTCAAACAGTATGCTTGTTGGTGTCAAAATGGTTATTGTCATCATGGCAATGGTCATTGGTTATGTTGCCTTAACTGCTGGTATAAATGGAATTTTAGGGTTCATAGTGAAAGGGTTGACCATCCAAAAAATATTCTCCATTATCTTTAGCCCATTCGCCTTCTTGCTTGGATTAGCTGGGGATGATGCCATGTATGTAGCACAATTAATGGGAATAAAGCTAGCGACCAATGAGTTTGTTGCGATGCTTGATCTAAAAGGCAAGATAAGTGGACTTGCTCCGCATACAGTCGCTGTTGCCGTTACGTTCCTAACTTCATTTGCCAACTTTAGTACCGTCGGTATGATTTATGGAACATTTAATTCAATCCTTAGTGAAGAAAAATCAAGTATCATCGGAAAAAATGTCTGGAAGCTGTTGGTCAGTGGAGTAGGAGTATCTTTATTGAGTGCGATGATTGTTGGATTATTTGTTTGGTAAAGGAGTGAAAAGTAATGGTAGAGGAGATTAATGGTAATAAACTGGAACTAGTTGTTGGCGATATTACATTGCAAAGGAAAGATTCTATTGTTACTGCAGCAAATGGTTCCCTTTTAGCGGGGGTGGAGTAGAAGGAGCAATCCACCGAGCTGCAGGAAATGAATTATTACAAGAATGCAAAAGAATTCGGAATGAAGCGCTAAACGGAAATTATTTACCTACTGGTGAAGCGGTAATAACGAAGGGATATAACTTGCCTGCAAAATATGTGGTTCATACGGTAGGTCCTGTTTGGAGTGGAATAACTGGGAACGAGGAAGTGCTCTTAGCAAACTGTTACAAAACTCACTACAACTTGCTGCGGAAAAAGGTCTTAAAAGTATTGTATTTCCGTCTATCTCTACAGGTATATTTAGATTCCCGATAGAGTTAGCATCAAACATTGCACTCAAAACTATAATAGACTTTTTGAAAACTAATCCATTCGGTGATGTTGCGATGGTTTTATTCTCTCAAGATGATTATCGAGTATATCAAACCTCCTTAGACCATATTTTAACAAAAGATGTTATCAGTAAATAATTCATAGAAACATTTGATAGATAATTAGAGCTATTGGCTACAAAAATCAGAGAAAAGTAGTTGAAAATGCATCCAATGA
>NZ_JAGGQY010000070.1:0-32662 GCF_018613105.1 Bacillus sp. ISL-77 | reverse complement strand
GTTGAAAATGCATCCAATGACGTACGGTCTCTATAGCCAAAAAGGCCCCAGTCCTAATGTTTGTCTAGAGGACTGGGACCTTTTTTATTTTCATAATATAGTCAGTACTTAAAAAAATCATTCCTCTTCTGTATATGCTTCGGTGGTCGTATCCATGCACTCCCAACATTCACTTCTATTCCTTTCAAACTTGGACAATTCACTCCCACAAGAAATGCAAACATCCATAGTATAGATTCCCCTTTCATGTGAAAATTTTTAATAAAACCTATAAGCCGTAAAAACCTATTATGTTTAATGTATTCCACGATAGCTTGTTAGAGAACCTTGAAACTTCATAGCTAAAACAAAATCAATCGTGAGTTCCACTTTTTAAAATCAGACAGGTACTGGGGTCAGGTTTTCTTTTAGAAAACATGTCTAATCAGGTTTTATATTTTTCCATATTAATATAGTAATAAACTTCTAGGAGGTGTAAATGATTGAAACGTAGAAAAAAGAGCCTGCTGCCTCTTTGTATTTTTCCAGGTTATCGATGGTGTGGGCCAGGATGCAGCGGGCCGGGTAGTCCAATTAATGATGTAGATGGCTGCTGCTACCAGCATGACCGCTGTCTGAGCCGAGGGAATTCCCCGTGTTACTGTGATAAGCAATTTATGGAATGCCTCAGCTCAAAAATTAATCCTCATACGCAAAAAGGAAGAAATGCCCGCCTAATGTACGGCTTTATGAAACTGAAAACAACATTCACCTGTCCCAAATAGGTGATGTGTAGTTAAACTTTGATATGCTTAAGTGACATCCATTTGCTTACACAAAATAAACTTAAATCTAAAGATAGTTCGATATCAATTTGTCCAACCACTCTAAATTAGTTAAACTATAAAGGATGATAATTCGTCGGTAAATTACTTTGAATAATGGGTGGGAGAGAGCATTAAATGAATAAAAGAGTAGTGATTACAGGTATTGGAGCAGTCACTCCTTTGGGGAATGATGCTCATTCAACATGGGAACAGATTAAACGTGGTGTCTCAGGTATTGGACCAGCAACGATATTTGATGTAGAAAAAGTGGATATCAAAATCGCCGCGGAAGTAAAGGGCTTTGCACCAGAAGAATTTATGGATAAAAAAGAAGCGAGAAGAATGGGGCGTTATAGCCAGTTCGCAGTTGCTGCAAGTCAAATGGCTGTCAATGATGCAGGAATCCGAATCGGTGAGAATATTCAACCTGAGCGAGTGGGCGTTTGGATTGGATCAGGAATTGGCGGGCTAGCTGAATTCGAGGAACAACATCGGAAATTTATTGAAAAAGGTCAAAGAAGAGTCAACCCGTTTATTATTCCCATGTTTATCCCTGACATGGCGGCTGGACAAGTTTCTATTGCACTTGGAGCAAAAGGAATCAACAATTGTTCGGTTACAGCATGTGCGTCAGGCGCCAATTCAATCGGTGATGCATTCCGCGTTATTCAAAAGGGGAATGTGGATATGATAATTGCTGGCGGAACAGAAGCAACGATTACAGAGATGACCGTTGCCGGATTTTCTAATATGACAGCCCTTTCAAAAAATCCAGATCCGAACACAGCAAGCCGGCCTTTTGATAAGAATCGTGATGGATTTGTCATCGGGGAAGGCGCAGGAATTGTGGTGCTAGAAGAATTAGAGCATGCTTTAGCGCGTGGTGCGAATATATATGGGGAATTGATAGGATATGGAGCTACGGGTGATGCCCATCATATTACTACACCTGCACCAGACGGAGATGGACCAGGGAGAGCAATGAAATTAGCATTAGATGATGCTGGGATTTCCCCTGAACAAGTCGACTATATCAATGCACATGGGACCTCGACTTATTATAATGATTTGTATGAAACGTTAGCCATTAAAGAGGTTTTCAAGGAACATGCCTATACTTTATCTGTCAGTTCCACGAAATCGATGACGGGCCACTTGTTGGGAGCTACAGGAGCAATTGAGGCCATTTTTTCTCTATTAGCCATCAAGGAAGGAATCATTCCTCCAACCATTAACTATCAAACACCTGATGAACAACTTGATTTAGATTATGTCCCCAATGTGGCAAAGGAGAAGGATGTTCAAGTAGTGCTATCCAACTCATTAGGATTTGGCGGTCATAATGCCACATTGATTTTTAAAAAGTTTACTGAGTAACTAAAATGAAGGTGTCTAAATATCATTTAGATACCTTTTTTGTATGTTGTTTTTCCACTATTAAAATAAAAAACAAGTCGATAAAAGGACTTTTATCGGTAATAAATCACACTTTGACAGGTTTCCCGATAATTCCTTCCTAACCAAACGTTTGATTAATAACAAGAAAACCCCTTGAATTAAAAAGGATTTTTCCCGGGAAATGGAGAAAAGAATGTCGAAATCGGCACAGACATAAAATGCGGATAAAACTAAAAAGGTTATGTTAAACCAAACACCTTGTTTAACATAACCTTTTAATGAAATTACTGTACTTCAGCTTTTTTGATTTGTTTGCTTCGTAACTGGCCGCACGCCGCATCAATATCTGTTCCGTGTTCTTGGCGGATTTTACAATTAATCCCGCCCTTTTTCAACGTATCATAAAATGCCAGGACTGATTCCTGTTCACTTCTTTGATATTGACTATGTTCATCGACCGGATTATATGGAATTAAGTTTACATAGACTTGCTGTCCGAGAGGGCGAAGAAGTTCGGCCAGTTGCTCGGCTTCTTGCTTATGATCATTTACATCACGCAACAGAATATATTCAATGGTAATCCGACGGTTTGTCTTTTCTACGTAATACTCCATCGCCTGCATTAATCTTTCAATCGGAATCGCACGGTTTATTTTCATAATACGTGTACGAAGCTCATTATTTGGCGCATGCAAGGAAACAGCAAGATTTACCTGCAGCCCCATATCCGTGAACTCAATAAGCTTGTCCGCGAGACCGCTGGTTGACACGGTGATCCGTCTAGCCGCAATCGCAAGCCCTTTATCATCTTTAATCACCCTGATAAAGTCTATTAGGTTTATAAAATTATCAAATGGTTCACCAATCCCCATCACGACTACGTGACTGACCGTTTCACCTTGTCCTTTGTTGTCCAGATGCAATTGAACGTTCATAATTTGCTCGACAATTTCCCCACTCGATAAATCCCGGCTTTTTGCTAATAAACCACTCGCACAAAAACTGCAGCCGATGTTACAGCCTACTTGCGTTGTCACACAAACGGAAAGGCCATATTTCTGGCGCATTAAAACCGTTTCAATCAAGTTGCCATCCTGAAGTTTAAACAAGAACTTAATTGTTCCATCGGCGGATTCTTGCTTAATATGCTCCTGTAAGGTTTGGATCACGAAGTTGTCTGACAGTAATTGAACACACGCTTGATTTACTTCTGTCATTTCCAAGAAATTTGTGACACGCTTTCGATAAAGATATTCCCATACTTTTTGTGCTCTCGACTTCTTCTCACCGTGCTCGGTAAGCCAGGATGCCAATTGATCTATCGTTAATCCATAGATGGACTCTTTATTCATAAGTTCCCCTCATTTCGTTACAGTAATAATTCTTTTTTTACACAGATTCCGATATATCTTAAAAGAGCCCTATCAATTACATACAATCACTTCTCGTATAAATAACCCTTTTTTAGCAACCGCTCGATCAATAATCGAAAAACCTGCTTTAATAAGGATTTCATCGATCGGTTCAACGGTGACCACGACCACTCTGTTTGCGATACGACGTGCACTTTGGAGCATCTCAAGCTGTTCTTCCGGGGTTATCACCGAACACAAATTATAAGGCAAATCAATAATTGCTACATCATAATGATTGGTGATCTCGCGAATATCAGCTAAAATTATTTCTCCGCTAAGACCAAAGTGTATCATGTTTTCTCGTGCCCCAGGAAGGATCAACTGATTGCGATCACTTCCGACAATATCAATTCCCATCGACCTAGCTTCAACTAGGACGGTTCCAATTCCACAGCAAGGATCGATGGCCTTAATTCCGTTTGGATTGGGGATGGCGATATTTACCACTGCTCTAGCCACACGTGTGTTGAGCGCTGTGGAATAACTGTTTGGCTTCTTTTGATGCCGAAACCAAACCGACTCACTTTTTACATACTCACCGAAGACCCAACTTCCGTCTATATTCATGACGCTAAACAATCGATCAGGATGACGAAGATCTGCTTGACCATTGATGTGTAAGCCAAGCTCTCGTTCAATGGCACGTCGGTTTTCGAATCCTTCTTGTTCACTTTTTGCCTGACCACTATTTTTTACATAGGTGACTTTAAACGTTGCTCCGCTTAGTTGTAAAGTTTCTACCTGTATAAAAAGATCCTCAAGGCTTTCCACCTCATATAACACCGTGATTCTTTCTTTAATAAACGGGCTTCGACTTGGGTCGATTTTTACGAAACTTTCCAAGACATTAGATTGAGACACCTCACCGAATAATGAGCGCATTTCCAAAGCACACAAAGAGCGTTCATCCTCAGCATAGGCGTAAGTATATATATAGGTCGTACCTTTTTGGAGAGTCATATCCAAATCGTTATCATACTTTAATTTATTTATTTCATCTTCACCTCAAGTTTATCTGAAAAACATAATCTATTATACCAAGAAAAGACGCATTTTTAAAAATTTCCTTTAATTGGGTGTCGAAATGAGTGTCGGGCACCAATTCGCTAGATTATAATTATAATGAGGCAATTTATGGAGGTTAATGATGGGCTATATTGAAGATTTACGAAAAATAGTCGGGAACCGGCCACTTATTTTAGTAGGTGCTATGGTGTGCGTAATTGATGATAAAGGAAAAATTCTTTTACAAAAAAGACCTGAAGGCATTTGGGGACTTCCAGGCGGGCTATTAGAATTAGGGGAGTCTGTCGAGGAGGCCGGAAGAAGAGAAGTGTTTGAAGAAACCGGCGTTGAAATTGGCCAACTTCAGTTAGTAGAGATATTTTCAGGTAAGCAGTATTTTCGAAAGCTGCCAAATGGCGATGAATTCTATCCAGTCACGATTGCCTATGTATCAAAAGATATTAAAAAGAATACGATCAAAATTGATGGGAAAGAGTCGATTGATGCTGGATTTTTCCCGTTACACGAGTTACCGGAACAAACCAGTCCGTTAGTCATGAAAATGATTCAACAATATCCTAATATGCTCAAATAGACCTTTCATAAGAAGGTCTATTTGCAGGTATAGTCAATGGTGTAATATAGTATTTGTCTCCATGGACATCATATAGACAGAATAATTACATTTTCTCATTCGCAGCAAGAGCTGGTAATTTTTTTAGATTTGATATCCACTCGTTGTAGTGGCCTTCACATAGCCCTCTAAGAAAGTGGTAATTTGAACAATTTTTAACTCCACATAATTTTATTACTTTTGGCATATGTGGGTAGCCTAATTTATTGTAAATGTAGTTATGATGTTCACAGTATCCATTTGCAAAATAAGGTTTGGAACAGTCTACAGCCAGACAATGGTCAATTGAGCAAGCTTCTACCCTAATAGTGTCTATTTTTCCGGACCTTCTCATTCTTACATAATGCTTATTACATAACTGTCGTGCTTTTATTTGTTCATCGCATCCCTCTACCGTACATATACCCTTTGTTGAATACCGCTTATTTTCAAGGATTTCCATCTTACTCACCTCCCGTACATGCTGTCGAATTTTTATAGACATTTTTTCCTATCAAATTGCTGCTTATATTTTTGTCGAAATTTCTTTAATTTTTATATTATTGAAATAATAATACAATTTCTTAGGTTTGTATATATACTTTAAAATATTCAAAGTATTAAGATTTGTAAGCGATTTTTTGGACAAACATATTGAAGGTGCCGGAGGATATAGCTGTGGTTTCCAAAGGCCAAGTTTTTTTGCGGTTATTTTTGCATTGTTTTATAATAAAAGGAACTTAAAATGCTTTCTAAACTACAATGACTTGATTTAATAAGGTTTTCAACAGGAGGATTACTTGGAATGACAACAGAAGGGACATTTAATGGTGTCGATGGAACAGAACTATTTTTTCAAGTGACCGAGCCATTAACGGCTCCAAAAGCGGCAGTTATTTTAGTTCACGGTCATGGCGACCATAGCGGAGGGCTCCAGAATCTTAGCGAAAGTTTGGTTAAAAAAGAATATATTGTTTATGCCTTTGATTTGCGCGGTCATGGAAAAAGTACTGGTAAAAGGGGATTTATCCGGTCTTGGGATGAATTTAGAGGGGATTTACACGAGTTTCGAAAGCTCGTATCTCTAGATCAGCCCGAATTGCCATTGTATATTGTGGGACATAGCATTGGCGGCCTGATTACCCTCGACTATGCTTTAGATCATAGCGCAGGTATCTCAGGCATTATTGCGATTTCACCTGCCATCTCTTACGAAGTGACACCGATAGAGCAGTTAGGGATTAGCTTAATGGGGAAGGTTAAACCAGACTATAGTATCAATAAATCTCGAAATTTTCGATTGCTGAGGAAAAATTCAGCCGTGCGTGCTAAATATTATTCCGACCGTTTACGTCACAATATCGTTACACCTGGTTTGGGACATAGCTTAATCCAAGCGACTTCACGCGTTGTAAATAAAGCAACTTCGATTAGTCTTCCGTTTTTATTGCAATACGGACTTGACGATAGAATTACACCACCAGCAAAGCTGAGCCAATTTTTTCAACAAGTTGCTTCAAAGGATAAACAGCTATATGAGTACTCTTTAGTCAAGCATCGCCCCTTTGATGGAGTGGGAAGAGAGAAGTTTTTAGGAGATTTGGTTGGCTGGTTAGACAAACAGATGGATAAAAAACAAAAGGTGCTATATATAGAGATCATTTAAAGTCCATTTCCCGCTATTTTATGAAGAGCTGGACTTTAGTTGAAAATAAGATATTTTCTTACTACAGTACATAATGCTGTGGTATTTTTCGTATATGAAGACATAATCGGTCCAGCGGTAACATAGGAAGGGTATGATGCCCGTGAGGTCGGAAAAGAAGGTTCAACGGTAACTATAGGAAGGGTATGATGCCCGTGAGGCTGGAAAAAAAGGTCCGACGGTAACCATAGGAAGGGTATGATGCCCGTGAGGCTGGAAAAAAAGGTCCGACGGTAACCATAGGAAGTGTATGTTGCCCGTGAGGTCGGAAAAAAAGGTTCAATGGTAACCATAGGAAGGGTATGATGCCCGTGAAGCCGGAATAAAAGGTTCAACGGTAACTAGTGAATGCGACTAAAGCCCGTGGAGATAAAAATTAGAAACTAGCAAAACCTTTAATGAATTGTGAATTTGTTTAGACATTGGTTTACCTACTTTCCACTTCAAATGGTAATTAGTTTATGTAATTTTCTTAGTGTTGTTTAATAACTTTCTTTCCTTCTACGCGTTTAAAGATAGTTCTTTTCACATTAAACACCTCACCGTTATTTTACAACGTTTCATATCGTTTATAATATATTTCCAAAAAAACCATTAGTGGGTATAGAAAAGTCGTCTGTGTAATATGCTGAGTTTTTGATATTATTAAAACGTTAATGGGCCCAGTCGTAGGACTGGGCTTTATTTGTCTAGAGATAGTCTTTCATTGGGACATCAAAAAATATTCCAAACCTTATTGACAGAATAATTTAATGATTCTATGATTTAATTGTTAACCTTGTTGTGATTTTGGTTTACAATTAAAAGGCATATGGTTGGAATTTCGGAACTTTGGAATATTCGGAATTTATCGGATTTGCATGGTAAATGAAATAAAATGGAGGGATAAAGATGAATAACTGGATGGAACTTGCAGATCGTGTGTTAGATGGGGAGGAAATAACAAATCAGGAGGCCCTTTCAATTTTAGATTGTCCTGATGATGATGTACTTTTACTAATGCATGCTACCTTTCAAATTAGAAAGAGATATTATGGAAAAAAAGTAAAGCTTAATATGATCATGAATGCGAAATCTGGACTCTGTCAGGAAAATTGTGGCTATTGCTCTCAATCTTCTATTTCGACAGCACCGATTAATTCTTACAGAATGGTAGACAAGGATACTATACTTGAAGGTGCCAAACGTGCACATGATTTAAATATAGGGACGTACTGTATTGTTGCTAGTGGTAGAGGGCCATCTAATAAAGATGTAGATCACGTGGTGGACGCAGTTAAAGAAATAAAGACAACATATGGATTGAAAGTTTGTGCCTGCCTAGGGCTGTTAAAACCTGACCAAGCAAAACGATTAAAAGAAGCCGGGGTAGATCGTTACAATCATAATATCAATACATCTGCGAGCAATCATGCAAACATCACAACTTCACATACATACGATGATCGAGTCAATACGGTTGAAACGGTAAAAGAATACGGAATGTCTCCATGTTCAGGTGTCATTGTAGGGATGAAGGAGACAAAGCAAGATGTAGTCGATATGGCTAACAGCTTAAAAGCTCTTGATGCGGATTCAATTCCAGTTAATTTCTTACATGCGATTGATGGTACTCCGTTAGAAGGAGTAAAGGAATTGAACCCACTTTATTGTTTAAAGGTTTTGGCATTATTTCGTTTTATCAATCCAACAAAGGAAATTCGAATATCAGGTGGACGAGAAGTTAACCTACGTTCACTCCAAGCATTGGGTTTATATGCAGCCAATTCCATCTTTGTCGGTGATTACTTAACAACGACTGGACAAGCTGAAACGGAAGATCACAAAATGTTACTTGATTTAGGATTTGAAGTAGAATCCGTAGAAGAAATGAAAGCTAGCCTTAGCTAGAGGGTTTATTGTAATACCAAATCAAAGCAAGAGACACCCTGACCGAAGTCATTAGGTGTCTCTTTTTTTAGTATATAGCTTATAACCATCCGCCAATTTCTAAGATCGTCAGACCAATCTCAACAACAATGAGAGTTACGATGATCCATTCCACGAATAGGCCACGAATCGAATGGCTGATGGTGGAAAAACCATCCATGATGTTATATAAAATCTCCGTTTTGCTTTTTAAAATTTTATAGCGATCATTCAACTCAAAAAACTCCAACATCCTGTCATAAAAATCACCAGCTGTGCTGCTTGTCCATGTAATATCAGGCTTATCCAAAATCATGATATAGGCAAGCGTATTATACTCATGACGGACGATTTTTGCAGTGGTCCTTGCCAGTTCCTTGTTGCCGATTCTCAGTTTTCCTTTCTCTAGCCTGTCGATCATGGTTTCAAGTTTGTCGTGGATTTTCCCGAGTTGTTCCTCTGTTTTCTCGAGTGCCACTGATTTGGCGATTACTGTAGAAATCAATTCAGGATAAAAATCCTCATATTCTGGCACGACCACATATTCGTCGGTCAATTCAATATTCTCCGTTTCACAGATATGAAGGCAGTAATCGTCGCTATATCTATCAGCCTGTTCGATTTCAAAGTCTGGTTCAAAGGAATGGATGTAGTGAAGTAGGACTGTTATCTCATCAACGTGTGTGTGATTAATGAAGACAATGCTGCCAAAAGAAAAGACTAACACCATTTGCGAATCAACTACATTTTTATGGAGGATCGATTCTAGAATATCGCCTTTCAGGATTAGTGGCTGTTCCCAAGTGAATTTCTTGGGAATACCGCAATGGATGGCAATTTTGTTCAAGTCAATTTCATGGGTAATGGCAAATGCTTTAAAGGTAATTTCTTTCACTTTGATCACCTTTCCAGTGATTTGTCCTTTCTTTGATTTTATTCTAATCAACACAAAAACATGCTTGGACAATTCTTAGAGTAATTTATGGTGGATGTAAATCGCCAATGCATCGTATTACAAAAAAAGATAAAGGGACAAACTAGTTTTGAAAGGGGGAAGTTATGGAAGAGAATAAAAAGGTACCGCAGAAATTAAGTTATGAATCAGATGGAAAAAATGGGTAAAAATAACAATAATGTAAAGGCTAACAAAAAAGATCAGTCTGAATTTTTTAATACTACACAAAGCAGTGAATGAAAAAATAAAAGAGCCATCCCCGAAGCGGGTAGAATAAAAAAATCTTGGCAGCCTTAACTGCCGGGATCTTATGTCTAAAGAAATGCGAAGAAGTGCTCAAAATTTTGAGTGCTTCTTTTATTTTCTTTTTCAACTTAAGAGCAGTTCAGTTGCATTAGAGAAATAATTCCATTATGTCTCATATCATCCATAAGGATACCTCCATTTATTAGGATATAAGGTAGAGTTTTACTGGATGAGAAATAAATATATAAAATATGTGTGGCTTTTATAACTAAGATAAACTGAAATTTTTGGTTACATTAATACTCTGGAGGTGATTATAATGGTAGATAACAAAAAGCAAAGTAGGTCAACAGATGCTGAAGTACGTGCAAATCAAGCTGAAGCGTCTCGGAACCAAGCTGGATCTTCAGGTAAATACGGAACGGAATTTGCTAGTGTAGATAACAAAGTAACCAGAAAAATTGAACCAGTAATTGAACAACAATAGAAAAAAGGCACCCTTTATGGGTGCTTAGTGTGTAATTATTTGTTTTCTGGTTTGGGAATTATCAGAACAATGAAGAACAAGAAATTTCCTTCAAGTAACTATACTCCTTATGATGACACCGAACTAAAAAGACTACTAAGGATATAGCCTCTTAGTAGTTTTTATCTCAAGTAGTATATAACTAACCATTTTTGCGATTGCTTAAAAAAATATATCAATAATTATTATTTTTAGTTCCATCCGCAAAATTTAAAGATGGAATTTCCTTCTACTTGAAATAAACTTTCTAACTTAGCTATTAGATTTTTTATTTTTAACAGATTCCTCTAATAGCAGGGCGTTTTCTAAGCCATTATCACTAAATGCATTATCGCTATTTAAATTATCCACAATGGGAACGTGATCCATAGTATTATCTGTTTTGTTTGAACCTCTTTGTAACTTGTGATTATTAACTTTTATCATTTATTTTCCTTCTTTCCCTCATTTTATATTACTTTAACCTTTTTACAGTGTGAAAATGCAGAAAAATTTAATGAACTAATTTATTAAGTTTGTGAAAAATATACTTAAATAAACGGGTGCTTGAGTGGATGAAGGAGCTGCAAACAAATGCAGCCTATTTTATTCAACTCACGAGGCAGTTTTGATCGAAGTAGAGAAATGACTCCCTTATGTTGGAATTGACCGAAATTTGCAACAAAAAAAGGAGTTGTTTTGTATATATTTCAAAATAAATCAGAGAATAAAAAGATGAAAGAAAACAATGGAGGAATTGACAATGAAGGAAAGTAATCGAAATCAGAACGATCCTGAAAATAAAATGAAAATATTTAAAAACATAAATCAGTCAGCTTTAAACTACGTGCAGCCAGCTATTGAAAATGAGGCAGAGTCGTCTCGAGATGCAACTCAAAACTTAGTTAACAATACAATCAATAAACAAGAAACGTAATGGTTTAAGTCAATTTATATCTGATTGACTTATTTTTTATTACTACAAACTTAAAGCGTAAAAACGGAAGACCGAACTTACTTTAAGTCAAGATTCAGTGTGGTGAGTTAATAGTTACAAACATATAAAAACATATCGATGATTTTTACTAACGTTGGCGATGCTTCATTAACGAAGAATCGCTTTTCCTTTTTCAAGTAACCTGCCGCTTATATACAGTATCAGCAAAAAAACGTTGATGTGATGCACCTTTTATCATTGTTTATATATATCCAAAGATAAGCGTTTAAAGACTTGTCTTGGAGCCTCTGTAGGTACGATTTGTCTTGAAAGGCTGAAGCAGTTGTTTCATCAGGCATCCAAGCCTATCATACCCACCCCTCCAAGTAAAGTCCTATGTTTGTTAACGTTGAAAACTATAAATACTTACTGTAGATAATGCTTCTACAAAGATAAAAAACTGGCATTTTTACTATCTTTACTTACGTTGAATACGGTAGAAAATCATACTGTAGATAAGTAAGTTATTAGTTTAATAAGGAATCCGGTTCTGAAAGATGTCCACTAAGAATTAGAAATCCATTGGTGTTGAAATATATACGTTTTTCATTGTCGTTTTTTGTGTAGTATCGCGATTTCGAATGCAACGTGTAACAAAGTACACCACCTTTTTGAAAGAATTATGAGCAGTATAAGAGAGATTGTGAAGAAATTCACTTAAATTATCGGGTGCTTTTATTGAACAAGTACTTGTTTAAAAAAAAATTCAAAGAATGTTGATATATCCACCAACATCCCTTTTGTGTTGTCAATTACACTCCACACATTGTGAAGCGGTTGCGTGGTTGGAGTTGGTATAATAGAAAAGCAGTTGATATAGAAAAAATCTATACCATCTGCTTTTTTGTTTATAAAAATACCATTCAGGACCGATTTTCGTTAAAATAAACATTGCTGATTTTCACAATAGTTTTTCACACATTATAAATGTACAAATGTACTTGTGTTTGATAATAAGTTATTAAGCATGATATAAGTGTAAAAGAAGTGGAACATTTGGCTTTATATTTTTTGATTGAGAGTTTGAAGTTGTATCCATAGTGAGAGGATTTGAGTTTGAAATGATAGATAATTTTTGGCGTGATTTACCACGACCATTTTTTGTACTTGCACCAATGGAAGATGTGACAGATGTTGTTTTTCGTCACGTAGTAAGTGAAGCCGGTCGACCGGATGTATTTTTCACAGAGTTTACAAACTCGGATAGCTATTGTCATCCAGAGGGCATGAAAAGTGTGCGTGGCCGTTTGATTTTTACAGAAGATGAACAGCCAATGGTGGCTCATATTTGGGGGGATAATCCCGAATATTTCCGTCAAATGAGTATTGGCATGGCAGAGCTAGGATTTAAAGGCATCGATATTAATATGGGATGCCCTGTACCGAATGTGGCATCGAGAGGGAAAGGTAGTGGCCTTATTCTGCGTCCAGACGTTGCGGCAGAACTTATTCAAGCAGCAAAAGCGGGCGGACTGCCTGTCAGCGTGAAAACACGACTTGGCTATAAGGATGTAAATGAGTGGGAGGAGTGGCTAACGCATATTTTAAAACAGGATATTGCGAACCTTTCTATTCATTTACGTACAAGAAAGGAAATGAGCCAAGTAGAGGCGCATTGGGAGCTAATTCCGGAAATCAAAAAATTACGTGACCGTATCGCACCAAATACGCTACTAACAATCAATGGAGACATTCCTGACCGTCAAACTGGGCTGCAGCTTGCTGAACAATATGGTATTGATGGCGTTATGATCGGTCGAGGTATTTTTAAAAATCCTTTTGCTTTTGAAAAAGAGCCAAAAGAGCATAGCAGTAAAGAATACCTTGATCTTTTAAGACTGCAGCTTGATCTTCAAGATCAATATGCGGAAGTACTGCCACGTTCAATCACAGGGCTTCATCGCTTTTTCAAAATTTATGTCAAAGGATTCCGTGGAGCTGGTGAATTAAGAAATCAATTGATGAACACGAAATCAACAGATGAAGTGCGTGCATTGCTTGATAACTTTGGAAAAGAATGTTGATGGAACGGGGACAGTGAAATGATGTAACTCTCAAAAAGTTAGAGAAAAAATGAATCACATCAACTCATGTGTACTTATTTTATTCAGTTTCAAGTTCCTTTGCAGCCGGCAACTTTTGTTTTGATAAAGTCTGTTTTCTGAAAGAAAAAGGTCTCAAGAATGTAATAAACCCACCAGCACCCTTGTGTTGCCACATACACTCTGCACATTGTGAGGCTGTGGCGAAAATTGAATTGGTATGAGAGTAACAGGCTTGTCCATTAGCGATAAGCCTGTTTTTCCGTCCATTGGAGCCGAAGGTGGAAACAGGACTTTATCTTGTCTGGAAGAAGTATCAGATGTTTACAAAAGCAGCAAATGTGTTCTTGGAACAAATCTAGTGTAGTATATTCTAAGTTGAATAGCTCTTTTATCAAACTAACTATAGAAAAAAGACTTTCTAATGGGTTACTATTTTATAAACTAAAGGGGCTTATCTTAAATATTTGGATGGAAAATGCTGGATATTTTGTTTTGCGAAAAAATGGCAGCATTCTTGTGAAAATTGAAGGATGAAATAGGATTGTTTGTGAAGAAATACACTTAAACAATCGGGGGCATTTCTAAATAATCTGGCTGCTATGATGCAGCCTTTTCTTATTCGACTAAAGGGCAGGTTAGCGAAATAAGTGATATGAGAGGATGAGCATTATTTCAAGGAGGAAATATGCTCCTTTTTGCTGAATTTATATTAGAACTCTAAGGAGAATTTATGAGGTGAGCTATATGCTGGAAGAGTTAGATGAAGCAATTACAAAACCACACAATAAGACTGATGTGGATATACACCTTGTTGGTTTTAAAAAATATTTAGACAAAATAACAGTTAATATTAACCTAACATTTTGTTATGAAGAGGAAATTCAAGAGGAGTGGCAGATTGTATGTGAAGACATCGGAACTCATAGGTTTGAATACGATGTGTTTGAAGAATGGGAGGTACTTAGTGAACACGAGTTGCTATGGAATTATAACAAAGAATGGGGTGAGATATTCTTTAACGGAAGAACTAATTCGACTACAGAAGTTATTGGGGAACTTTATAAAACTCATAATGACAATACCGAAGGTTACATACCGTTCGGTGAATACATAAATAATAGAATTGATACACTTCTAGATGGAGGATTTGGACTTTTTGCTAAGGGACCATTAAACTTATTGGATTCATATAGGAATGTGTTAACAAAGTACGGTTATAAGACAACTGTGTTGCCACTACATTATAGAAACGAACAGGACTATTCAACAGATTATAGACTATTAGTAATGGGTAACTCCTATGTGGTTGCTAAGAATTTTTCAGCTCATAAGGTTAAAGGATGATATTTAAGGGAGTTTGTGAAATATTGTACTTAAGCTAACGGGTGCAAGAGTTTAAAATATGTTGTGGGGTGTTAATAATGGGGGCTTTATCCTTAGTCGCAGGTGTTGTATGTATCGTAATTTCGTTGAGTTTTTTTATACCAGATTTAATGAAAGCAAAAATCTGCTAAGGACAAATGGGGAGTATTTTTTGAATTTGTTATAGAGCCTTTTGCGGGATTAACATCCTTGTTTTATTTAGGACTTCTACTGATATTATATGGCTTATTGAAGGTTTCAAATTTACTATGAATTTTTTTCAACAGGCAAAACCGCCTGTCTGACGGGGTAGTTTGGAGAGATTGTGAAAGACTGTACTTAAACTACCATGAAAATATGTTTCTTCAAGATAAGAAAATGACAATACTTAAGAAGACCCTGCTCAAACGTTAAAAAAAAGAGGAGAGCGATAATAATAAGTCTATGGATTAGGGTTGACTGGATTAAGGTCAGTATCAGTATTGACCCATCCTAACCATTTTCATTCTCTGTGGTGAAGAGCCGATTTTTGCGATTCATGGATGGCTAACGGGTGCGTTTCTTTAATAAGGAGGAACGCTCTTTTTGACTAACGAAAACAATTTTTAAAACCGAACTTTATCAAAAAAATATATTTCTAAGGAAAATAAATCGTATTACAGCTTGTCCAGTATTGCTATTTCGAAGGCATTAGCAACCGGTGGAACTGTACATACACTGAACTACCGGCAATATTGTTTGTATTATTATTGAAATATTCTAATTTCGATGGGACAAATATATACTGTATAATAGATAAAAAATTAGGGAGGCAGTAGCATGAAACGATTAGCAGTCTTTTGCGGTTCAAGTTTCGGTGCTTCAGAGGCGTATAGAACAGGAGCTATTCAACTAGGAAAAGAGTTAGCTAAACGGGACATTACATTAGTATACGGCGGTTCAAGTAATGGGTTGATGGGTGCAGTTGCAGATACAGTATTAAATGAAGGCGGTCATGCGATTGGTGTGATCCCTAAAGTATTGGAGGAACGTGAAATATCTCATAAAGGCTTAACGGAGTTAATTACTGTTGAAACCATGCACGAGAGAAAGGCAAAAATGGCTGATTTGTCTGATGGATATGTGGTCTTGCCTGGTGGAACCGGTACACTTGAAGAGTTTTTTGAAATGTTCACGTGGGGTCAGATTGGTTTGCATCAAAAGCCATGCGGTCTTTTAAATATTAATCATTATTATGACCCATTGATCAGCTTGTTTGACCATATGATCGAACAAAGATTCCTCCAAGAGAAATTCCGTTCGATGGCAATTATTGCAGAACAACCAGACGTATTATTAGATAAATTTTTAGACTATATACCTCCAACGATCAAATCATATGAATAGGAAATGGATATGTCGTTGTGCCTGGGAAAGATTAAGAAGACCTATGCAGATATAGCTGGTTTTTATGGGATAAAGGAGAAGAACGGCCCGGCATTAGTATTAATCGGGGTGAACCTTATCAACAGTAAATGATGTTTTTTAAACAATAAATACTCGCTTCTTACTTTATTGTGATGCTTTTACGTAGACACAGTGCATCGAACGGAACGATCAACACAAAAGTAGAAGCGAAATCCAAATTAGCTGCCGTAAGTGTAACTCTTCCTAAAACGGGAGGGGAACACTGGGATCCACTTGCTAACTTTTGACACAGCGGCAAAGGCAAAAGCTCAATTTCTTATCAATGATCCAATGCCTTAGTTAGCAATATTGTGTCGATCATCCGGGTGGTGCCTTGCACCATTTTTTATGTTTTTCCAACCCAGGCATTTTCTGAGTATCCACGTTCTTCCCAGTACCCAATATGTTCATCTTTAATGAGTTCAATCCGGTTTAACCATTTAACGGATTTGTAAGCGTACATTTTCGGGACGATTAATCGAACAGGACCGCCATTCTGTTGATTAATTAATTTTCCATCTAATAACATGGCGACCATTATATCCTTCTCAATTGCTTGCTTTAGGGATAAGGTATCGGTGTAAACTCCATCAGCAGAATAAAATTTTACGTATTTTGCCTCTTTTTTAATACCTGAATTCTCAAGAAGCTTCTTTAATGGTATGCCTTCCCAAGTGATATCATAAACGCTCCAGCCTGTTACACAATGGAAATCACTTACTTGTACATCCCGTTTAAGCTGTACAAATTCACTCCAATTATAATGTTTTTTCTGTTCAACTAGACCATCAATCGTCAAGTTCCAATTCTCATTGGTGAATTTCGGAACCTCTGTAACTGTATAATACCGAAAATCTCCCTTCTTGCCCCCGCCGATAGGCGGGGAGGAGTTTGGCTTAGGCTCGGGCAAGGGCTTTAGTTGATTACCATCCGTTAAAGCTTCTGTCTCCCCGTATGTTGGGAGATAAGACCTTATCCATTTTGTAAAGGTTGGTAAAAAGGTAATAGCGATTAGGCTTCCGCTTAACACTTTTAAAAAGGTTCTTCTTTTATAAATCGGATTCCGGTCATCAATGATGATAGGTTCCTGTAAGCTCTTTTCTGATTGTTTTCCTTCCCCTAGTCGATTAAACCATTTACTGCGGGTAATGCTGTGATAGATGGTATATGGGGCCCCAATCCATGTGGCTAAATCATGGACGAACAATGACCAGGAGCTAATATACGGTGGAAATTGTCTATGAAAGGTTAACAAAAAACCTGAAGCAATCAATAGAATTAAGATCGTAAAGATAAGATAGAGATTGCGACGATTATTTTCCTTTTTTTGAAGTGTCTTGAGATGCTTCTTCATCTTAGGAAGATAAAACATCAAAGGTAGACAAAGAATGACTCCACTCCAAATATGAAGATCCCTGATCCATACTCTGACGGATGGAAAAATGGAACGAAAGGAAGAAGAAAATAAGATAGAACCTGTTACACTTAATACTAGAAATAAAATGGCATTAGAATGATGTAGTCGAATAAGTCTTTTGCCGAAATTCAACTTCCTTTGAAAAAAAAGTCGATAATTCATTCCTTACACCGACCTAACGTTTAATAATGGGGATAGTAACAGTAAAAGTACTCCCTTTTTCAAGCTCACTTGTCACACTAATAGTGCCGTCATGACTTTCCACGATCGAATGATAAGAGTAAAATCATTATCCTTCCATAGCCTAATGGCTTCTTCCCCGTTTTTTGCCGTCTAGACAAGATAGCCCTCGCGATCCAAATACCGTTGGCAAACATCCAAAATAGAAGAGCAACAGCAATTGGTAAAATTAATAATAGAATATGCAAAACAATCTTCTACCGAAATTACATCCAAACAAATAAAAATCTCATTTTGAACTGTTCCTGTGAACGGTATCATAAGTAACGGCGAAATAAATTGACTTTAAAGAATTATCTTTGGAAAACTAAATTTCCAGCCAAATAAGTTTCTTTAACTAGAATGGTATCTATCATGTCGATACTAATTTCAAATATGTCCTGGTTTAGAACAATAAAGTCAGCATGATTGCCTATAGCAAGCTGTCCGACATGAGGAATCCGTGTGATCTCTTGTGCTGCTTTTGTGTAAAGCATGATCGCGGTTGATACATCTATTCTTTGCTCTTGTCCAGTATTAGAACCATCATACGCTAAGCGTGTAACAGCGGACTTGATTCCAACAAATGGATTTACAGGATCAGCCCAAGCAGTCGCAGGAGCATCGGAAGAAAACGCCACTTTTATCCCTGCTTGCAGCATAGATCGAATAGGATAGGTTTGTTTTGTACGCTCAGATCCAAGGTTTTTATGGTAGCTCTCAATTTCTGCAAATACAAAAATGGGCTGAGTAACAAAGGCAATACCTGTTTCAGCAGCCCGTTGGATGGCTCGGGCTGAAGGCATTGCCGCATGCTCAATGCGAATAGAGGGGCCATTTGTAAGCCAGCCTTTTTTGCCATAGAAAGTGTCAATAATTAAGTCAATCGCCTGCTCGCCCATTGCATGGACAACTAATTGAATATGGTTCTGTTCAGCGGCTTCTGCAGCAGCTAATAACTCTTCCTTAGTTGTCGTTTGAATACCGTAATTTTCATCTTCCCCTAAGAATGGTGGATTGACCCATGCTGTTTTTCCAGAGACGCTTCCGTCTGAGAATAACTTGATACCGCCAATGTGAATTTGATTTTCTCTTTTGATTTTATCTGCTTCCAATAAAGGTTTGTCCTTCAAATCATCCCACAGATAATAGAGAACAGTACGTTGTTTTAGTCCTTTTTTGACAGCTGATTTATACATGTCCATGTAATCAGTTGGTAGAATTCTACTCGAAAGGTCTGTAATGGCTGTGATTCCATGGGAAAGCAGGAAAGAACTTAATTCGGCAAGTGACGCAGCGTTTTCTTCAAGAGATTTGGTGGGCATAATGCGATGGACGAGATCTTTCGCATTTTCACGTAATATTCCTGTTGGTTCACCATTTGAATCCCGATCAATTTTTCCGCCTTGTGGATCGGGTGTATCTTTCGTAATGCCTGCTAGTTCCAATGCTTTGCTGTTTACTACGGCAATGTGGGTACATGTCCGGCTAATGAAAATTGGAATATCCGCTGTGGCTTCATCTAAATCCCAGCGTGTTGGCTCTCTTCCTTCTGATAATTTCCCTTCATCATAACCCCAGCCTTCAATCCATTTACCTATTTCATATGATTTACATAAATTCTGAATTTGTTCAATTAAATCTGCGATTGAATTGACGAGTGGAGGGGTGCAGGCAATCTGGGTTGATGCATTTGCAAGCCACAATGGGTGTAAGTGCGAATCGATAAGACCTGGAAGCACTCTGTGCCCTTTAAGATCAACACAGTCTCCTTTAATATTTTCTAGACCTGATTGCTCACCAATCCACAAAATCGTACCATCACGCACAATCATGGTGCTTGCATATGGTTGTTCTGGATTAGAGGTGAAAATTTTCCCATTGATAAAAGTTTGTATTGAGTGTTTTCGGATGGCCATTTGACTTTTTCCACCTCTCAATTATCTTGTTTTGGAAAGTGATAAGCATATATGAAGTAGAGGAAATCGTCAAAAGGAAGGGACGACTCGCCCTCGAGCTCACCATTTCCAAAAACACTTGTTTTGATGGAGTTTCCCCATACTTGAAGGCTGTCGTTATTTGGATTGTAAAAGTAAACGCGAAGGTAGCCTTTTGGGTCATGGGATACTCTTTGAATAAGTACTGCATGGGCTCCAAGCACTTGACCAGATTGGTTGTAAATGGTAATCCCAGCAGGCTGGGGAAGACCTTCATTGACATTTGGATTACTCGAAGGGTGATAGTGCCGATAGAATCGGGCTGTAAAGTCTGAATCACTATAAATATCTGAAAACTCGGGCCAAACTCCATTGATATGAAAAGAGGGGTTGATCCATTTATGGGGATCATGCCCGCGTCCATTCGCAGCCTTTAACATTTCAAAATAGATAGAATCAAGGTGAGGAATCAAGAGTAGTGAGACGGTATCAATATTTTCCTCATCGTCCAGTGAGACATGAGGAAGCGCATCTGAAGATATGGGTCTTCCTTCAAAATTAATGGTGATCTTTCCATGTTCAAGAAAATGATTAAATAATTTGAGCAACATGACAGGATCCTTTTGTGACCAATAACTGAGCGCTCTTGTTGATTGGCATGTTGGGTTAAAACCTTGGCCAATCCCTAGGGGCTGCCCTAAAACGCTTATCATTCCTGAGACTATAAGAGAACGAATTGCAGATGTATCTAATATTTTATGAGCGGCTATAAGCCTATTCTTAATGTGATCATGAATGGGAACGTCTACAAGTTTCACCAATTCACTTATAAATTCGCTCGTAAATACATCCCGCTGTAGAAGGCGTATCAAACCGTAAATGCTTCTCCTAGTATTCATCGTAACGGCTGAAGTGATTAAAGAAGAAACAAAAGGCAGATTTGAGCGCAAGTTTTCCTTGGCCGTTTCGTCCACGACCAGCAGGCTCTGCAGCAAGTCTGTCTTTTCTTTATTTATAAATTTTAAAAATAATACATGGAAGGGTGAAACAAGACCGGTATGCTTCGTGGATTCACGCAGCTGCTCGGCTTCCTTGATTAGTACTAAATCATTACTGGTTTTCAGTTTATTTTCATAACTTTTCTTAGCAGCAGCTGCTAAAACTGATGGTGAATAGACTACATTTTCGTATTTCATCAAGCTTGAATCCGCAACGTTCCGGTCGCCGGCTAATCTTCTTGCATTGGCAATCAATTTCAGGATTTTTTTCGTTACGATAGGCCTTTGGACAGCGAGATTATCTATTTCCTGATACAGAATTTGAAAAACATGGGAAGAAAAACAATGGTCTGAGATAAATCCCAGAAGCTCTGACGCTTGTTTGTCTTTGTAAAGCTGCGTTACCCGATTTTCTTCCGTTTCCTTCATTAAAAGAAGATCCAGATTCAAAGCCATGACCTTCGTTAAAAATTCAGTTGCTTCTTCCGCCGACATTTCTGGATGTACATAATCACCTCTTGCAATGGCGAGAATTCTCAGATCGCTCATTGCCTCAGCTGCTGCAGTGATGCAGCCGGCATGCAAAGTGCCTCTTACAAGAGTGGGATTAAGCTTGCGGACATTCTCCCATGGCTTCCCCGCAAATACCCCAGCTTCGTCAAAGAGATGCGCATATTTAAAAATCTTTGCCAATCCATTCGGTTCTTTGAGAAGGGCAGCAGCTTCTTCAAAAACTGCAGATTGAAATAAACTTTTGGTTAATGCGGAAGTTTTCCATAACTGATAAAAGGCTCTTTGAAATGAATCCTCCGAAGTAAATAGAAAAAGTCCCATATATCCATTCCCTTCTCTGCATATTGCCTTCACAGTATCATATTGACAAAATATAAAGAGAATTACTTATTAGGAGAAAAAAACACAAATGCTTTGTTCAGACCGAGAAATGATGGCGATTTAGCTGGCAGATTTGTTCTTCAATATTACCAACTGAACTGAAGAGGCTAAAATTGCAGGAGTGTAATAGTCTGTTTAATTTTATGAATATTCTTTAAATTGAAATAATTATTTGATTAATTTAACATAAAACGCTAGATATTTCAAATAAAAAAGAACCACGAAATAATATTTCGGGTTCTTCGAATCTTTTGACTCATAAATAATCAATCTACTATTCGGCTGACATATATTCTTTCTCCAAAACTTCTTTTATAATGTTAATTCCATTTTCCAATTCCTCTTTTTTTCCATTTTTATCAATCATCTGACTGCCGCTTGCTGATTCAGGTTCAATCTCCCAGCGTGCATAGGTTGGAAATAAGTTACTCAATTATGATCGGCTCCTTATCATATATTCTCGTACCATTCCAATTGCCATTTTCAAAAAATGTTTTTTTACCGGAAACGATCATGACGCTTTCAACGCCTTTTTCCAAAGAATTAAGAGCGGATTGAACTTTCGGAATCATCCCGCGGCTGATTTCCCCATTTGCAATATAGGTATTGACGTCTTGTTTTGAAAGGTAACTTGAAAGCGAGCCCTCAATGAATACTCCATCCACATTGGTAACAAATAGGCATTGTTCTGCATGAAGGGCCTTAGCCACCTCTGCTGCCACATAATCTGCATTAATATTAAGTTTTTCGCCGTTTTCTGTTATTCCTATCGGGGTAATGACCGGAATATAGTTCCCATTAACAACAAGTTCTAAGAATTCTGTATTCACCATGCTGATTTCTCCAACGAAACCAAGCTCTTTCCGGTTAATATAATCAGCTTGTAAACAATCGCCATCACTTCCATTTATCCCAATAGCGGAGAATTGGTGCTGCTGAAGCATTGCCACAAGCTTTCTGTTTGTTTGGCCTGATAGTATCATTTCAGCGATATTTAGTGTATGCTCATCTGTTTTACGAAGTCCATTTACAAATTGTGGTTTCACATTAAATAATTCAAGCATTTCATTAATATCAGGCCCGCCGCCATGGACAAAGACCAGTTTAAACCCACGCTTTTCCAAATCGGAAAGGCTTGTAAAAAAAGAGGGTGTTAACTCGTCCAAAACACTGCCGCCACATTTAATAACAATATATTTCATCTTTTTTCACCGATCCTTACGTACGATAGCTGGCATTAATTTTGACATAGTCATAAGATAGGTCACAGCCCCATGCCTTACCGGATCCTTTACCCACATGAAGATCAACTAAAATCTTAATAAATGGCTGATTTAAATAATTGTGTGCTTCGTCCTCTAAAAACACACACGGTACACTATTTTCTAACATCTTAATAGGACCGATGGCGATATCGACTGTATAAGGGTTGATTGCCGCCTTTGTCTGCCCGATCGCACCGATGATTCGTCCCCAGTTGGCATCGGCACCAAATATGGCGGTTTTCACTAAATTTGACCCAACAATTTGTTTGGCAATGAATCTTGCTTCCTCATGATCCTTTGCTCCTAGTACCTCAACTTCAACTAACTTCGTAGCTCCCTCTCCATCCATAGCAATTTGCTTGGCTAAATTTTCACAGGCCTTAGTTAAAAGCTCAACAAATGTTTCCCATTCTGGATGTTCTGGATTTAACGGATTATTACCTGCCAGCCCGTTTGCCATAACAAGAACCATATCGTTTGTAGAGGTATCTCCATCCACGGTAATTTGATTAAAAGTATTATTGGTTACCATTTTTAAGGCTGCCGATAAATTCTCAGGAGGGATGGCTGCATCCGTTGTTAAGAAACCCAGCATAGTAGCCATGTTAGGGTGTATCATGCCGGACCCTTTTGCCGATCCCCCAATTGTAATGGTTTTGCCGTTAATGATGGCTGAGTATCCGCAGCTTTTCATCACAATATCGGTAGTCAGAATAGCAGTTTGAAAATCAACGGCATCACTGTTTAAATTGCCTGGTGATAATGATTGAATGCCGTTTGTGATTTTATCCATATCTAAATACTTCCCAATAACACCTGTTGATGCAACAGCCACATAAGTTTCCTTAATGTTGAATTTTTCAGATGTTAACGAGCGCATTTTTAATGCATCCTTGTGTCCTCTTACTCCTGTACAAGCATTGGCACAGGCACTGTTTACAATAACAGCCTGTAAGAGTCCTTCACTCGCTATGCTTTCTCGGGTTACTATTAAAGGAGCTGCTTGGAATTGGTTTGTGGTATAAACTGCCGCAGATGAAGCCGGGATTTCACTAATAATGACCCCTAAGTCCTTTTTAGTATAGCGGAGGCCGGCATTGACCCCTGCTGATGTAAATCCTTGTGGTGATAGTATATTCCCATTTTCAATTTCAACTAATTTATCCTTTATCAAAGTTGGCATTCTGAATCCTCCTTATGGGTACAAGGGAATAAACTCTAATCCCGTTTTCTCATCTAATCCATTCATCAAATTGGCATTTTGAACCGCCTGACCGGCAGCCCCTTTCATGAGATTATCGATAACAGAAACGATGGTTAATCTTCCTGTTCTCTCGTCAACATGTAATCCAATATCACAATAATTGGAGCCTGCTACTTCCTTTACAGATGGGAAATAACCTTTCTTTCTTATCCTTACAAACGGACTCCTCAAATACTGTTCTTTATATAATTCAATGAGTCTATCAGTACTCATTTTTTCTGTAAGCTTTACATAAATGGTAGCCATGATTCCTCTTGTAATCGGCAGCAAATGGGTATTGAAAGTAATCGGTGAAACTCCTGCATTCCAAAGGTTCAATTGCTGCTCGATTTCAGGAATATGCTGATGTTCATTTACCTTATATATTCGGAAATTTTCATTAATTTCCGAGAATAGCAGGCTTTTAGATACAGATCTTCCAGCACCGGAAGCACCAGATTTTGCATCAATAATGATTAAATCCGGGTCGATCAGTCCTTCTTTTACCACTGGTGCAAGACCCAGAAGAGTGGCAGTAGAATAACAGCCAGGATTAGCGATTAATTTTGCATCAATAATTTTTTCTTTATTCCACTCACTCAACCCATAAACAGCTTTTTTCAATAAATGGCTATCAACGGGTTCATGCTTATACCATTTTCTATACATTTCTCCATTGGTAAGCCGCAGGTCACCGGATAAGTCAATCACTTGAATACCTGTATCTGCGAAGGCTGGGACAAGCTTACTTGATACCCCTGATGGGGCGGCTATAAAAACGATATCTGAATGCTTGGCTATTTCTCCAGCATCGATATGCTCCAGTTTTAAGTTTGTAATTCCGTTCAAATGTGGGAACTCTTCATATAATGGAAGCTCATCCCTGGTCGTATGCACAGATTGTATTCTAAATACAGGATGATGATGTAATATACGAAAAAGTTCACCACCGCCATATCCAGTAGTGCCAATGATAGATACTTTCATGACGCTCCTCCTTGAGACGGTGTGTATTCATTCCCACACATAATTTTTACCCCAACTGTCTTTTGCCAAAGCTTCGACTTCTTCCACACGGCTGTCTTCTACCATATAGATGTCTCCCTGTTCGTATGGGTTATAGTGAAAGGCATACATTCTTGACAAAAACTCATGAAATGGAAGGGACGATTCACCCTCAATTTCACCGAAACCGAAAACGCTTGGCTCTATACCTTGACCCCAATTCTGGCCGCTATCGTTGTTGGGATTGTAAAAATAAATCCGGTAATCCCCATTCTGGTCTTTTTTAATTCTTTGAATTGCTACGGCATGCAGACCGAGCAGCGCCCCGTGTACGTTTGTCGTAAAAATGCCAACCGGGTTTGGATAAATCAATTCGTATCCTTCGTTATAATCCGGATGGTGGGTGGCATAGAACAGCCTAACGAATGTGGAATAGTTAGCGACTTTCAGTGTGAATGGATTGATGACATTCATAAAGCCCTTTGGAATCCATTCACCATAAAATTCCGGGTTCACCCACTTATGACCGTCCTCTCCGCGAAGGATGGTTCGTTTCATCATTTCTGTATAAATTTTATCGAGGTGGGACACAAGAACAATGGATACAGGATCCAACTCTTGGTGGATTTCTCCTGCAACTCCGACCTCGAGGAAGCTTGAGTGGATGGTTTCACCTTCAAATGTCATGTCAATATCATGATCACGGGCGGCACGGGCAATGTATTCCAGCAACTGGCCAATTCCATGCTGGGACCAGAGGGATATGGCTCTCGCTGACTGGCAGGTTGGATTGAATCCCTGCCCGACACCAAGTGGCTGTCCGAGAACACTAACGACTCCAGCAACAAGTACACCATTTAGACTAATCCCGCACTGTTCATATTCAGGCTTTGAAAGGATCTGCTTTACCTGAGAATGAATTGGAAGCTCAAACAGGCGGCGAATGGCAGGGAGGAGCGAATCCTGCGAAAGAACCCCTCGGTCAAGCATTCTTGCAAGGCCGTAGATTGCCTGACGTGTTTCAGGAAAAATAGACAGCTGAATCATATCGTGAACCAGTTCTTTGTTGGCATTGAAGCTTGCAGTTCCTGTTTCCGATAAATCAAGGGCAGCTGGAATAAAGTCAGGATACTTCCGGTTAAGGAAACGCAGCAGCACGGCATGATAGGGTGAAACAAGCCCGGTATCTTTCATCGCTCCTGCAAAGATTCTAGCCTCAGCCTCAAGTTCATCCGAATAAGCATCCGCTAATTTAATCCTATATTTCCTTTGATTGGATGTTTCTTTGCTGAGCGGTGTTGGAGCATTGGCCGCACGTGAGTACTTTTTAAGAGCCTCGGCTGTTTTTTCATCCTTTACACTTTCAATTAATGGTTCAAACATGCTGATCATGTTTAAAATCCGTCCAGTCATAATTGGACGCTGAACAGTAAGGCGGTTGATCTCCTGAGCAATTTTATCAGCTATTGCTTTAAACGATAGCTCTTGACCCAAGTAGTGAAACAAGTGCTGAGCCCGTATCATATGATCTTCTAATTGAATACGGTTTTCCTCGATTTCCCTAGGGAACAAAAGATCGAGATTAAGAGCGAGGATTTCATTTAAAAATGCGCATGCTTCTTCTGAGCGGATGTTCTCGTGTATGTAATCACCTTTGGCAATCGCAAGCATTCTCATTTCACTTAACAATTCAATAATGGATTGAACACCTTTTAGCTTCAGTGAACCGCCGGCAAGCGGAGACTGCATTTTCGCAGGGTCTTCCCACGGGCCGCCATGAAAGACGCCAGCTTTGTCAAACCGAGGGGCATGTCCATAGAGGATCGGAAGACCGTCCTCTGAACGAGCAAGCTCAATCGCTAGTTGGAAGACGTCCGTCTGGTACATGCTTTTCGCAAATGGTTTAGCCTCCTCAAGCCTGTCAAGGGCCGTTTCAAATCTATTTTTTAAGACTGATGTTAGTTTACTCATTCTTTTCTTCTTTGTTTGATTCGTCATCCTTTTCTTCCCCCCTTAAAGGTAAAAATCATATTTTTCATATTGTTTCATGAGTGTTCTCATGACTTCACTGTCATTGCCGGAGAAAAAAATCGTCCCATAATGGTTCCCAAAGCCCACTCGTTCTGCCACTTTGGAGGTGACAGGAATGAACATATCATGTCTTTCAAAATAAGGATGGTTTTTGAGCTCCTCTGGCATATTCAGTCTTTCAATGATTTTTACGTTTGGGTAAACCATCAAGCTGCCGGCATATCCCTTTGCAGATACCACTTCCTCAGGGAAAAAGGCCTCAAGTTCTTCTTCGGTTGTATCAGGGTCGCTACAAAGCACCTGTGCTTGAAACGCACTGAAGCCGTATGCCTTTTCGATCAATTCAAAAATATGACCACCAGGAACACGTGCAGCCACCTCGCCGAAATTCAATGTTCCATCCGGGGCAATAAAATATTCAGGGTGTATCACTCCATATTTGATTTCAAAGGCGTCGACAAGCTTCTCGATTGCTTCCTTGATCTGCGGCCGCCATTCTTCAAGGGAAGGGGAAGCAGGCACGAAGTTCGAGTGACCTAGCTTTACGTATTCGGTTATATTTAGAAATCTTACCTTGCCACCATGGATAAAGGCCTCACAGGAGAATTCCTGACCATCTAGGTGACTTTCCATCAGAAGGGGAAATTCTGACTCGGAAATTTGTTCAATGTCTTGTCGGTCCCGAATCAACCGGTGGCCAACGGTTCCTGCCTTATTAAATGGTTTTACATGAATAGGGTCATTCATATCTCCATCCAGTTTGATTAATGCTTCATTTACTCTATTTAAGAAACGATAGATATCATCTTTGTTTTCAGCTTCTGCAAATACACCCACACGGATGCCTGCCATTTGTGCTTTACGCTTCATCAATCCCTTGTCTCTCAATAAAAGAGATTTTTGGAAAATGCGCGTGTTATTCTGTAGCCTAGCATTCAAGGCACCCGCCCATTCAACGGTTTCCTCGTAGATTGGTACAGCTACTTTTGTATTAAGATCCTTTAATTTTTCATAGAGATCATCAGACCGTTCATCTAAATTGTCGAATACCCATGGGATAAACTGGATGTCATGGGTGTCAGCAAACCCTTGAAATTCAGGGGGACCAACAACCACATAGGGTCGATTCATTTTGTCAATCGCTTCGATTGCGTGCAGGCTCCAGCCAAGCAATGCTGTTATTTTTCCCTTGTTTTTTTTCATCTGCAAAACTCTCCCTATTTTTGAAATATGTAAAAGATCATAACAGCCCTATTTTAGCAAAAAATATTATTGTAATTTTCAGATTTACAATAATAGTACAAATGTTTAAAACTGTCTTAACAAAATATTTACATTGATTAACTAAAATAAGGTAGACATCATGTTGTCATATTCAAATATTCGGGCAAAGGGGTATGTTAATGAGCGACTGGTATAGTAGATTGACTGATTATTTTCCAGAAAAAGAAATGAAATCCAAAAAGCATTTTGAAATCCTTTTTCACGAAAAACAAGGAATCTATCAATTAGAGGAAAGTACAGATTATGTAATAGTCTACTTCGAAATGTCTGATTGTATCTTCATAGATTATATACTAGTGACCCGAAACAACCGTGGAAATGGGAGAGGAAGTAAGATCCTTGACCAGCTAAAACGAAAGGGAAAAACGATCATACTGGAGGTTGAACCAGTTACTATTCTAGATCCCGACTCGGATAAAAGAATAAGATTTTATGAAAAGAATTCTTTCTTAAAGATGAATTCCATTCGTTATGAAAGAATCCATATGGTCACAAATGAGTTGAATAAAATGGACATTTTTTGCTGGACACCAGTACATAGAACGGAAGAATGGGTGTATGACCGAATGAAAGCTATATATGATGATGTACATGCTTTTAAAGCAAGTGAACTGTATGGGCGCAATCCCCAGCCTGTATCAGATGTCCTTTGGATAAGAGAATTAACATATAGTAAAGCTTAGTTGAAAATTGTTATAAAAGTCACTAGAGTCAGTCACACACTACGTTATTGTGTTGGGGACTGGCCCTTTTTTATTGGTGAAAGAGCCAGTAAGTTAAGGGGTGGGATAAAACTCTCTCTATTTTTATCGTCTAAAGTAAGGGTTAATAATATTCAAGTTCCAGTGTGAATAAATTATAATAGATAGAAAAATAGGGAGGCAGGATCATGCAACGATTAGCAGTCTTTTGCGGTTCAAGTTTCGGTGCTTCAGAGACTTATAGAACAGGAGCTATTCAACTAGGAAAAGAGTTAGCTAAACGGGACATTACATTAGTATACGGCGGTTCAAGTAATGGGTTGATGGGTGCGGTTGCAGATACAGAATTAAATGAAGGCGGTCATGCGATTGGTGTGATCCCTAGAGTGTTGGAGGAACGTGAACTATCTCATAAAGGATTAACCGAGTTAATTAAGGTTGAAACCATGCACGAGAGAAAAGCGAAAATGGCTGATATGTCTGATGGATATGTGGTCTTGCCTGGTGGAACCGGTACACATGAAGAGTTTTTTGAAATGTTCACTTGGGGTCAGATTGGCTTGCACCAAAAGCCTTGTGGTCTTCTAAATATTAATCATTACTATGACCCATTGATTAGCCTGTTTGACCATATGATCGAACAAAGATTCCTCCAAGAGAAATTCCGTTCGATGGCAATTATTGCAGAACAACCAGACGTATTATTAGATAAATTTTTAGAATATATACCTCCGACGATAAAAACCTACTGAGAAAAGGCGAACAGTAACAGGTACTGTTCTCCTTGTAGTACTTAATGTGTCCCAGAAACATTTAAGGTAGTGTTGGTGACGGAGGTTTTCTTAAATGTGGAAGTGTTGATTTTTTCTTGTAATTTTTCATAATAAAGGTCTGGGTTGACTGGTAATTCTACCATTTCGTTTAACCAAGAAGATAAGTAAATGGCATTTGAAATTTCCAGCGCCTTTATTCCGACCTCACCTGGTGCCAATAACGATGAACCTGTTACAATCGAATCGATCCAATTTTGAACAATCATTGAATGATTCGCATTTTCAGACTTTACTAGAATTTCGACTTTCTGCCATTCAGGCTTACCGAATCCGCCTGTATACGAAGCATTAAATTCACGTTCTGATTGTGTTAATCGGTAAAAAGTAAGTTCTTCATTTTCAACAATGATTTGCCCGCGATCTCCAGCAACTTCGAAGCGATTCGACCCGGGAGCTTCTCCAGTTGAAGTAATAAATACACCTGTTGCCCCATTTTCATACTCCAAAAATGCGGTTACATCATCTTCTACTTCAATATCATGATACTTTCCTATTCTGCACATGGCACGAATGCTCTTTGGCAGTAACCCTGTTGTCCACTGGCAAATATCTAAATGGTGAAGTGCCTGATTCAATAGAACACCGCCACCTTCGCCTTTCCATGTGGCTCTCCATTTACCTGAATCGTAATAGCTTTGTGGACGGTAAATATCCGTAACAATCCAGTTGATCCGTTTGATATCGCCAAGTTCACCTGAGTGAATAAGGTCCCGTAATTTTTGATAAAGCGGATTGGCCCTTTGGTTATACATGATGCCAAACACTTTTCCACTAGATTTCGATGCCTCATTCATTTCTAGCACATCTTTTGTATAGACGCCTGCTGGTTTTTCAATGAGGACATGTATTCCTTTAGCAAAGGCTTTTTTGGCGAGTTCTGGATGACTGTAATGCGGTGTGGCAATAAGAACGGCATCAATTCCTGATTCATTAAAAAAAGTCTCTTCATCCTGGAAAATTTGCACATTTCCTTTTGTACTGTTTTTCACCCACTCGATTCGACTTTCATTCCTACTGCAAATCGCCGTTAAAGCTGCCCCTTTGATTTGTCCTTGATCCAGCATTTGAACATGGGAACTGCCCATATTTCCTATTCCAATCACGCCAACCTTAACTAAACCCATTTCTATCCCTCATCTTTTATGGAATTCTTTTTTTAATATGAAAATCCGAGAATTTATTCAAGAACGTTCTTTATATAGTATTAATGATAAAATAATTAACCACATCATGATACAGATGTATCATTTTTCTTAACTATAGTATAATGAATAGTAAAATCATATGTCAATCACAAACTTTTCCCATAATTTTCTTAGTGATTCTTTAAAACATATCTATTCCACGATCCAATATACAAAAACAAGTCAAATTTCAGTTATAATAGATGGGATATATTTGAGGAAGGAGTTCATACTTTTGAACAACGATAAACAGGATCAAACGAAAATATCTACTGTTCAGGTGATCTCTCGTGCGGCTAATATTCTAAGGGCACTTAAAGATCATCCCAAAGGATTAAGCCTGTCGAAAATTGCCAAAGAAGTGGGCCTGGCTAGATCTACGGTTCAAAGAATTGTTGCTACACTAGAACAGGAAAAGTTTGTGGCAGCAGTTTCCTCTGACGAAGGATTCCGTCTAGGGACCGAGATTGCGATGCTTGGGGCTGCTGTCCAGAGTGATTTAAGGGAAGAAGTTAGACCATTTTTAATACAATTATCGAGCCAAGTCAATGAAACGGTGGACTTGTCCGTATTAGATAACGGGAAGGTGCTTTTCGTGGATCAAATTATCGCTCCGCATCCATTACAAGCGACTTCACAACCCGGTGCGTCCTTTCCATTACATTGCACGGCCAACGGAAAGGCCATACTAGCCTCCTTACCTATAGCTGAGGTTGAGAGATTGTTACCGGAGAACCTGCCGCAGTACAATGACCATACGCTTACAAGCCGGTATGAATTGTTAAAGGAATTAGAAGTGGTTCGTAAAGAGGGGGTTGCTTTTGCCAAGGAAGAACACATACAAGGAATTTGTGCTGTGGGCGCAGTTATTTCTGATCAAATGGGGAATTTAAGGGCAATTTCGATTCCGCTCCCATCTACTCGTTTTTATGGCAATGAAGAGAAGCTAGCGGATGCTCTTCTTCAAACTTGTCGAACGATTAACCAGCACTTTAATAACAAAGGAAAATAATGATGACCTTAAGCAAAACAATAAAATAAGCTAGACAAGATATATCATAATGACATATCTTGTCTAGCTTACCTTTTTTGTCTAGAATGCTAAAGTATTCTAGTCCGTTTCACAAATGACGGTGAAATTAATATAAAAAAGAAAGCCAGTGTTTAAACTGTACCCGTTAGAGTAGACACTTAAAAAAGGTCTGCCCTATCGGGTACTTTTATGTATAATGAATAAAAATTGTA
>NZ_JAGGQY010000069.1:0-32350 GCF_018613105.1 Bacillus sp. ISL-77 | reverse complement strand
CCGCCATAATATGAAAACAAAAGATGTGCCAAAAACTAACCTGCAGCGTTTTTTATTTGATTTTAATCAATTAGGGAAAACACCTTATTTGCCACAGTTAAGAAAAATTGGGAAGGAGCAGATCGAAATAAGCGGAATCAGCTTTTTTCGGTATGGTCATGTTGTTGATACCATTCCTGCTGAGAAAATGTTCTATTTTAAGCTGCTCGTGGACAAATATCTTAAAAAGTGACCATGGGCAGGGAAATGGCAGCAGTGGAAAGTATCCGTTCAAAATACAAAATGCGGCTTACAGCCAGAGATCCTTTTACAGTAAATGTGCAGCTAAAGGTGAACGCGGTGTTAAAAGAATACTCCGGTAAACGTGTTACACCAAAGAATATTAAAGAAATAGAAAAAAAACTACAAGAGAATAACAATATATATACTCCTTACTGACCAAAAATGGGAATATAGACAGAGTAAGACAAAGCAGCAATGCATACCAGGTTATAAAAAAACATTAGATATTCAATTACCTTAAGCCTTTATCCCTTTTCTCTTTTTCCTCTTTCAAAAATTGCTTAAAATCCTCTTTCGTTATATTTGATTTCATTGCTTCTTTTACTAATTTAATCCACTCTTCAGGAAGTTGATTTTATTAGCATTTTCTTTTGTGGTCAGGTTGATCCTCCTTTTAACCCTATATTACTACAAGAAAGCTTTTTTATTAATAAACAGCTTATATAATAGAAGAAACACGTCAAAATACTCCCGAAATAACAAATACCATTTTACTTTTCTACTTTCTTAAAAAATTAAAATTTTGGTAAACCTTCCACCGCATCCGCCAGGTCACTATAGGAATCTCTTAGATACCTTGCTGTAGTTGAAATGTTGCTATGGCCGGCCAACCTCCGAACTTTTTCAATGTCATTATTCGTTGCTTTTAACATCCATTTACAAAATGTATGCCTAAACATATGGGGCGTTAATTTTTTCTTCGGCAAGCTATAACTTTCAATCATCGACTGGATCCCACGAACTGTAAATTTGGCTGACCTTTGGCTATAAAACACATAGGGCGACTCTTCTACATGACGTTTCTTGTTTGACATTTCTGCTCTAAAAATTAACCAGTCGTACAGTTCCTGCCACAAGGTATTGGACATGGGCACCGTCCGAAGCTTCCGACCTTTCCCCAATATCCGAATACGTCTTAACTCTAAGTCAAGATCGGTTAACTTTAAATTTGATAGTTCATCCACCCTCAAACCAACGTATGTCAATAAATAGATAATGGCTCGATCGCGGCGGTACTTTTCTTCTGGATCCACCCCTCTACTTTTTACCGGTGTCTTTCTCACCCGATGTAAAAGATCTTCAAATTCTTCTTCTGTGAGCCACATGATTTTTTCTTGATCTTCATCGGCAGATTTTAAATCAGGGATTCCCTCCATTGGATTATGCTGCAGCTTCCTACTTTTTTGCGCCCATGAATAAAAACTTCGTAAAGAATTTAATCGGCGATTAATCGTGGTAATCGCCAAAGGCTTTCCTTCATGTGGATTTAATAAACTATTAATCCACTTTCTTACATCCGTTGCCGTCACAAAATCATCAGGCTGAATATGTAATTCATCTAAAAATATATGTATATCATTCCGATAGGAAATAATGGTTTTTGGGGACTTATCCTGTTTTTCAAGACTAGCAATATATTCTTCTAGCATCCTTCTCACCTCTTAACTTATATGCTGAGTTTAACCACTTAAAATTCATACCAAATGGAGCCAAAAATAAACATTATATGATGAGTATAACATATGATTTTGGTAGTTTAAATGAATATAATGTATATTATATGATAAGTTAAAATAAAAATTATATCCCTTTCTAATAACTTACTTCTTGATTGGTTGTTCCTAAAAAAGAAAAACGCGAACGTGCTCATCTGTGAACTCCTGCTTCGTTAGTAAGCGTTCCCCTCCACTTGTCTTAATGTTGTCTCTTGTATTCTCTTAGATTTTCCAAAAATTTAAATTACATCAGTATGCATGGGTCAGTGATTTACAATAGGAGGGAAGACTGGAGTTTAAAAAGAGGGATATTTACAAAATAAAAAACCATCTAGATTGGATGGCCATTTTGCCTACTGAGTCCTCGTGAATAAACCGGTCACTATTCTCGGTCCGCAAGCGAATGTAGATTCTCGTCCGAATTGTTTTACAACTCGGACGCCAGGAAATAACTACAGAAGCTATTGTTGATGGACTTAATAAAGTGTCTGTTATTTTTAGAATTCTGGCGGATGATGTAACGATAAATGGTTTGGAAATAAGAAATGGAAGAGGAGACTTAATTGAATTATTAGCCTCTGCACCGGTCAAACAACGTACGAGAATCCTGTACAATACTATCCATGATTCAAGTGGTGACGAAGGGGCTCAACTGCGTAATGTTTCAAACGGTTTAATCAGTTTCAACCATGTTTTCAATACAGCCGGAGATGGAATTAATTTTTGTTGTGGAATAACGAATAGTACCATTAGCTTTAATGAAGCGCATGACAGTCGTTCAATAGATGCAGGGATTTATGTATTCGAGTCAACCAATATGATAATTGAACATAACCTTGTCTATAACGTTACTGTTAACGACGGGATTAAGCTGGGTAGAGATGATGGTTTTGATGCAGGCCGCACTGGAGGAGTCATCCTCGATAATATTGTTGTATTACTACCCAAGTTGGCAACATGCCATAGAAGAAAGTTGGTAGGGGTAAAATCTTTCTCTTCTTTTTCTTGTTCAAATTTGCTAATCAGGGGGATCAGTTCAGCTAAACGTGATAACCACTGTTCTTCCTCTTCTGTAATATGATGATAATAGGCGTTCATGTTCATCATTGGAATGTTGAATGACCGGATCAAGATCAAGCATATTGATAAATTTCTCGATAGCTTCCCTGGTTGTGGTAAAAATACGGAAAAATGTGTTTAGTTCCTCCTTCACTCCCTGGACCTCCTAGTATTTCAAACTAATCGTCATTATTGCCCTGATATTCATTTTCCAGTCTTTTTTTACCATATTATAAATAAAATGTATTTTAATTAAGTTCGCTGCCACTTATGTATTAAGAATAAAAAAACCCAACAAAGAATTTTTAAAGTATCCCTTATTGGGTATAGTCATCATTCTTTCTTCAATTTTAAAGGCCCTCTCGATGTGTTACTTCATAGATTATTCAAGAGAATATATAAAATTCGTCTCTTTGTTCTTCCATTCTTGTATCAGAACTAATAATAGAGTTAGATTCTATGTAAAGATGCTCTGGGTGTGGATGGCTAAGAAAATCATGATGAGAAATAGCCCACCCATACGCTCCCGTATAACTGAAAAGAATAATATCTCCAACCCGTACTTTTGTAACTAGTATATCCCTTGCAAGTACGTCATTAGGAGTACACAACTCCCCAGTTACTGTAATCACAGCCCCGTTTACTTCAGGACGTTTGAAAGGATATGACCATTTTTCTACTGGTACGATTGTAAAAGGATGACTATGCTTCCAAGCTGCCGGAAGTCTAAAATGATGGCTTCCCCCGCGAACCACACAAAAATATTTACCATGATTTTGTTTAATATCTAATACCTCAGCTGCATAATAGCCGCACGAAGAAGTAATATAACGACCACTTTCAAACAATACCTTCCAATTGGAATGGTTGTGCTTTTCTAACACTTTTTCTAAACACTCCATAAAGTCAACCCAATTAAACTGATTTTCAATATTCTGGTAGTTAATTCCGAAACCGCCTCCTACATTTATATAGGAAATGTCTATATTCCACTGTATTCTCCATGTATTTGCCATTTCGAAACAATGGTCGACGAAGTCCGCATGGGTTTTGGAATCAACATTATTGGACATCGCATGAAAATGAAAACCGACGAGTTTTACATTTTGCAAACTTTTTGCTAAAGCAATCGCATTGGGTATTTCTACTTCATCAATTCCAAATTGTGTCGGTACACCTGCCATTTTTAGCTGTGCGTTTGGAACCGAATGACGCAGGTTGACTCGAAGTAAAATGTTTACGGTTGTTTCGTTTTGACTGGCAATGTGATTGACCAACTGTAATTCATGGATACTTTCTATATGAAGCAAGGAGACTCTATGATGAATAGCCCCTTCAATCTCTTCATGTGTTTTTCCAGGACCGCCGAATAAGATGGGGATTTTTTTATCTATAGCCCGAACTTTCTCAATCTCCCCTAGGGAAGCTACTTCAAACCCATGAACAATTGGAGCTAACGTTTTAAGAAGAGTCGAATCTGAGTTAGCTTTTATCGCATAAAATAATCGGCATGTCCGAGGAAGAGTCGTCATCAAGTCATTTACATGATGATGCAGTTTTGATAAATCATAAATATAAGCACAAAAAGGCTTCCCCCGTTCCATCTTGAGGGTCTGAACGATCTTTTCCATCATTTTTCTACACTCCTATAATAATTACAAATTCCAGATTTGTCGTCTTCTGGCTACAATAAGCAAGGTTATTCCTATACAGCCTGCTCCCATCACAATACCTGCCCATAAAGTACCTGCCCATGACGCAATCGCTCCTATGAGTATCGCTCCTAATGGAATAAACCCTCTATCCATTAAGGCAATACTCAAAATCCTTCCCCTAAGTTGATTAGGAACATGCATTTGTAAAGCAATGCGGCTCATCGTCCGGTAAGTCTGACTTGTTAACCCCGCAAGGAACATAGCTGTTGCTGCTATAAACACGTTTGTAGTTCCTATGAATAAAAGCAAAGAGAATCCAAATCCCATAATTGAATAAATCAACCACTTTCCTTCACCTTTAATAGCTTTACCAAGCGAAAGCCAGGTTGTGCCAACTAAAGCACCGATAGATGAAACAGATAGAAGCATCCCAAACCCTTTAGGTCCAAGCTGTAATAAATCTCGGGCAAATAACGGCATCATTGTTGTATAAGGAAATCCAAATATCATCGGTACAATCGCTAAAATGAGTAAAGATTGTACTGATGGTTGGCTCTTCACATAATCCGCTGCCTCGCGAAGCGTTGTCTTCTCTTTACCCTTTTTATCAGAGTTTGGAAAAGAATGAGAACGAATCATAAGCAATGAGAATAGTACACCTAACGTACCCCATGCATTAATATAAAATAAATTGGCCATATCGGTAACTGTAAGCAGAGCGCCTGCAATCGCCGGTCCCATTATACGAGACAGATGAATAACGGTTGTATTAATAGCAATTGCACTAGTCATTGAGCTTTGGGTTACAAGCTCCGGGACTAAGGCATTACGAATAGGCGGGTCCATAGCGGCAAGCATAGACCGTAAGGTGACAATGAACACAAAAGACCAAAAGGACTGTTTTGCCTCGACAAGATAGCCCAGGCAAAACGTTAACAACATCATTCCTATTTGAATCCATATTAATAATCTTCGTCGATCATAGCGATCAGCCAATATGCCTGCCGGCAAACTTAAGATAAAAGTGGGCACCAAACGGCAGGCATTCACCAATCCTAGATAAAGCGGAGAGTTTGTAAATTGTACTACCGCCCAGTTTAAGGCGACTAAATCCATCCAATCCCCTACTCGTGTCACCAGGCTTCCAGCCATAAAAATATTAAACGTTCTTGAGCGAAGAGCAAAGCGTGGAAGCTGATGATGCTGTGCTTCTATTTGTGCCATGGTTCGTTACCTTCCTCCTTCCTAAATTTATAAAGAGGATTAGGAACGGTTGCATAGGAATATCCTTTCCCTTCAGATTCTAAACGCATTTTTGTAAGGGCCTTGTGATCGACTTCTGCTTGGTATAATGCTTCCCTGTCAATACGCGCGTCTTTGGCAAATTGGGGTAAGGATTCAAGTTGATCAAGAACTTTAGTGCAAATCCGATGAATCTCTTGCCACAACTCCCCTTCTCCAAGCCCAAAATGCTTGCAAACTTGCAGAATTAATTCACCGCACTGATTCTGAAATACAGTATAAAATACCTTGTTATGCATTTCCTTTAGACTATCCGTTATCGTTACAGAACCTGGATAAAATTGTACTTGGAACGGATGTTTCTGAAGTCTGTCCCTGTAAATTCTGGTTCCTCCCCAATCACGGAACAACATTCGAACTGGACGCCCCTCTTTAAAAACCATTACACTATTTTGTAAGTGACCTTCTAAACCAACTCCATACTTTACCATCAGAGTAAGGAAACCTGGAAGCGCGATTGAAACATACTCTGAGACAAATTGTAACGCTGCCTTACGAAGTATCGGTTCTTTTATTTCGTCTCTATACTTTTCAATCAATTCGATAAGAAGCGGCTTTTCTGTGATCGGTGATTGAGCAAATAATGAGCTGCAGACGATAGCGACTTCGTCCAATGCTACAAATGTTTCTATATTCTCACGTATCACGGCAGATAGATTTCGGCTCTTCAACTTATGAGGATCATCTTTACGCCCTGCTGTTTCTTTGATTTTGAAATTAAATCCTGCGCATTCACATACAGGTAAAAACTTTTCTGCCAGGTCTTGTTCCTGCTTCATAATAGAATGTATAAGCCGGGTGAATACCACAGCATTGTTTGTGGTATTGGCGGAGATGGAGCGGACTGTTGACGTCATCTGGCTGTTGACAGCTACTTTTATCGCATGTTTTGGCTCCTTTCCCTTCGTAAAAGGTACAACGGTTCTAAATGAAGATGTTGCCCCGCTTGGAATCCTTATGTTACGTATAGGAACCACGATCTGTTTCTTGATTTCTTGGTGGTAGATATCCGGTATTGCTTTGTCCAGTTGCCAAGGATGCACAGGTACTACCACATAATCATTGGTGCAGAGTCCTTGCTCCGTCAATTCCTGTTCCACTACTATTGCCAATTCAGGATACTCTTTAAAAAGAAAGGCATTTGCATTCATTTCGTTTTCATTTATAACACCCCACTCGGAAAAATCTTTTCGAATTGCGACAAATTGAATGTCAGCGACTCCATCGAATTCTGGTGCATAACAAAACACATCTTCTGGATTCATCCCTATTTTTGTTTTGGTACCCGGGTGAAGATTATGGCCTTCTACGGATAATTGTTCAAAAAACAAACTTGAATCAAATGTACGATCGCGATTCTTTTGAAATAGCACCCAATCGATGGCAGTCGTTACTCCGCATTCATCAGCTTTTTTCTGAAGTTCTTTTTTCTTCTGCTCCCAATAGGCATATGCGAGTGCTAGATTCGCACTTCCGTTTACTAATTCTTCCGCTAGCTTTACCCAGGCGGTTTGCTCGCTTCCAGAGTGTCTTTCCTGTTTACTGCGCATCAACTGGAGAAATTCAACAGCATGTTCAATTGCCCTAACTCCATCTTTAGAAACATATAAAATATCCCCATCCACTTCTACTCGATTAAACGCATACGTTCGACTTACCGGAATGACAAGACATTCTCTTTCAAAAAGAGGATATAATTTGTAGACTTTACCACCATCTATTCCATACATGTGGAGTGCCTCAATAATCCTTTGCCAAAACTCATTAATGGAAGGAACATTTAATGTATGAATAGAGCCTATGATGTAAAGATCATACGAATTTGAAGTAAGTCCCATGATATCTTCACGTAACATGGACGCTGCCAGCCGGCGTAAAATCCCTTCACGTCCTCTTGCAAGAGCTATCACATATGACGGGGCCATATTTGGATAAGCTTTTTGCAAAAAAGTAAGAATGTTTAATTCATCTTGAAATACATTTCCCTGTCTAATATCCCTTTTTGTCATACTTAAAACATCGCTTTCAAGAGGGTGTCTTGTTCTTACACTCATCACTGAATCCCTCCTTTCCATTCCATCAAAGGATTGGGAACTTTCATAAACGAATAGGCTGTAATATCTCCTCTTAGCCTCATAGTTGTTAGAGCCTTCAAATCAATCATAGGTTGAAAAAGAGCATCCTCATCTGCTGAAGCCTGTTCGGCAATAGATGTGTCTTTCTTCAATTTTTCAAAAACAGCTTTACATACTGAAGCAACCTGCTTCCAAAGCTTCTCCTCCTTAATTCCCAAGTCACGAATGATACATGAGATCAATTCAGCAAAATGGTTTTGCATGACAGAATATGAAATAATATTTCTCAATTGATCTACTTTTTCCGTTACTGTTGACGAGCCAGGATAAAACTCCACTTCAAATCCTTGTTTCTTCAATCTTTCCGGTAAAATCCGTACACCTCCGAAGTCTCTTAAAAGAATCCGTACCAGCTCCCCTTTACGAAATACAGAAACACTATTTTGCATATGACCCTCTAAGCTAATTCCATACCGCACCATCAAAGTTAAAAAGCCGGGTAACGATATTTCAGCATACTTTTGGATAAATAACGATGCAGCCTCTGCTAGATTAGATAAACCATAATGGTCAGCTAGTTCCTCTATTAATTCAACTGCAATCGACTTGCCGCTAATCGGTGACTCTGCTATAAGCGCGGCAGCAGCCATTGGGATTTCCTCTTCATTTTTGACATGGTTCTCAGGATTCTCCCGTAAAATAGATGCCAAGTTGGCTTGAAGGGTCCAGCGGTCATCTTCCGATAAATCCTGTTTTACTGGTTGAAAGTAAACACCTGCCCTTTCCTGAAGCACTACAAACCTTCCCTCAAAATGATTCTCTTTTTCTTGAATGTCAGCTAATATTTTCGAAAGAATGGGCCCATTTTCGACGGAATTAGGTGAAACAATACGAACAGCACTGGTTGTTTGTACATTTACCGCCGTTTTTATATGATGCTTTTTCTCCCCGCGGTTTTGAATGGGTGCTAACGAGCGAAAAGAAACCAATGATTGTGTAGGAATACGGAAATTCGAAATTGGAACAATCCTTTTTTGCTCTATCTCTTCTTTGTACAGAGTGCCTAAAGTATGCTTAAACTGCCATGGGTGAACGGGAATTAACTCGAACTGATCAGGATCTAACTCCTGATCTTGCAATATAATTTCAAAAATTGATTTTAAACCTTTATACTCCCTGAATAAACAAGTTGTCACGGTGTGGGTATCGATTGACGTAGTTTGACAATAGTCTTTTGCAACCGCCACAAGAGCTACCTTTGGAGTGGCTCCCCATTCAGGTGAATATTGGATCACATCTTCCACATCAAGTCCAAACTTTGTTTTAGCTCCGGGATGCAGAGGATGACCTTCAACAACCCATTGTTCATAAAAAGCGAGCGGACTAAAGTTCTTATTATCCTTACTCTGTTTCAGCACCCATTCTAAGGAGGTATGTATGTGTTTTAAGTTAGCCGAGGTAACTAACTCCTGTGTTCGTAGGGAAGCGCCTGCTAAGGCTAAAGCTAAATTCGCTACTCCATTTTGAATCTCCATTTTAAATCGGTGAAACTGCTTTTCCGTTGCATCTTTTAACAACCCTTCTTTCCATAACAACTCTAGAAGCTCAACAGGATGAATAAGTACACTGAATGACCCATTATGTTTTATAAACAAATCCCCTTCAATATCAAATCTTCCAAGTGAATGCCGTTTCTTGACAACAGTCTGAAGCGTTTTTCCGCTGGGAAGCTTTATGCAAATGATTGTTCCAACACTTTCCAGCCATAAAATTCTTTCTTCTTTGATTATTTTTTCTCGTATAAGTGCCTGAAATAAACGTTGAAAGATCCCTCTTCTTCCTGCCTGAAGATTCAGCAAATATGACTCTTCCAATTTAGGATCTTCGCTCCTAATGTAGGTTAAGATTTTGGCTTCTTCCTCTTCAAAAACCTGATTTTCTATCAGTCTCGCACTTTTTGGTTGTATCGTAATCACTTCTATTTCCCCTTTCCCATAGATCTCAATATCTCACTACACATTGATAATGATAATTATTATCAATCAGTTAACTCGAGTTTCATGTTAATTGATAATGATTCCCATTGTCAACTAACTTAAGTCCTAAAAATAAATTCTTAAAAATAATTAAACTGAAAGATATAGTAACGTAGAGGATATTAAGGTTACCCCCAACATTTTGACGTAAAACCCAAGACAATATTTTCATAAAATAAAAATTGATTTATTTCCCCCTTAAAACGAACATTTTGGAAATCATCTTATTCAACCAAAATTTAAGCTTTAACTTGGGAAATTTGATAAAAAGTTGATGGGATTACATTAAGAAAATATTTAAAAAAGGAGGGCAGAAGGGAATCGAAAAATCGAGGTATTACAAGCTAAATATCGCTTAAGAGAAAGGATAATTACTTTTCCATAACAAAAAAAGGGAAGATTTCCTACCTTATAGGCTGTACAAATGCTAAAATAAACCTTTAAGTTAAATTAAGGGCATCTGCGTAGTTGCAGCTGCCCTTTTTGGATTGTTACATTGATTTTTTATTTTTCAAATAAATTTTACAGAAGTGAAGCCCTCGACACTTTTTTGTTGTAATATTTTCGTATCCTTTACTAATGAAATGAATAAACCACAACTGTACTAGTAGATTTACCTCAATCCTCCTCAATAGGAATTATTTTCCCATTAAAACTCAATGAGCATACATATTGTGGGAAATAGTGTTGGTATACCGTTCAGCTCTATTGTGGATGGATCTATGAACACAGAATCCTGTGTAAATGAATGCTGCGAACAACATACGATGTGCGGAGTACCACATAATCCTTGCTGTATGCCAGGACCATTCGGATTTTAGTTTTCTAAAGCCCCCATTTGGGGGTTTTTGCATTTATTGCAAATTAAGCTCAACTAATCAGTTTTCGGTCAAATATCATAATTGTGCGACGTAAACGGAATTGGAAATATGATAAACTTTTTTTACCACTACTTTTTTTAATGGTCTATTTCTGCGATTTTTATTTTCAAAATACCAAAATTCAAGAAATTTATCCTATAATAATTTTGTTGTTTTATAAAAACTTTTATTAGGAGTTATCGGTATTATGACATGTTCAAATGATATATTACTTTTAAAAAATATAGACCAAATGAAGAAGAAAATGGTTGAAACTGCATTTAAGATAGGTTTTATTAGTCAAGAAACCATAAAATGCAGTCAAGAGTTAGATATTTTACTAAACCTGCATATGAAATCTTTTTCAAATAATCAAAAAAAGATTATTTAACGCCTCATGAATCAAAAAAATTAGTCAAGAGGTTCTTGGCTTTTATTTTTTTTATCTTTAAATCTGTTTTCTTTTTCTTTCATGAGGAATCATTTTTCAGTTCGCACTTTGAAGCAATTATGCATTACTAAATTATTAAGACACGATGATAACTTAAAAAGACACAATTCCTTGTACAAGAATTGCGCCCGATTGTGGAAGAATCGACAATATTATTAAACGCTTCTTGTCAAAATTAGCTTTTTACACCCACATGTTCAATTATTCGCTTCATTGCTTGAATCTGTCCCATATGGTCTGCTTCATGCATCAGTGTTACACACGCCAGTTCTCCAAAGGTTTTACATCCCAGGAATGGTGTTTCCAAGGTGTTGTTTAGCTGCTCAGCTGAAATTTGCTGAAGACGAGCTAATTGATCTTTTAGCTGTACCATAAGTTCATCCATAGTAGGTACATTTCCCGTCCAATCAGCTGGTTTCGTGCCATTACCGAACAATTCCATATAGTATGTGGGAAGATGGGTTGTTGCATGAGGAAAACCAAACATGGTTTGTTCAGTAACTGTCAAGACGTGACCCGTATGCCAATGAATTGTGTTATTGAAACCATCTGGCTGCACATCTGTTTGGTCCTTGGAAACAGACCTTACGATCTTGATGAAGTACTCTCTTGTCATTTCAAATTGCTTAAATACAAGTTCATTCATCTCTTTCTCCTCCTTTCATATACAAACATCCATATTTTACCATATAAAAAGAGCGAAGATGGCCCTTTTCTGGAACAATTTATTGACATTAAATGTCAAATTTTTGATTTTGTTTTCCATAGTGGCTCCTGAAATCTGGAATTGTTTCCGTCCCCCTTAGCTCATAAGAAAACGGCTGCTACAACAGCCTCACCTTCTTAAATATAAGCACCCTATTGCGGAAGAACGTTTCAAAGACTCAATTGAAGAAAAGCCACCCGTTAAATAAAAACCTATCCTTAAGCCCACTCTTTTCCATGTTCACGAATAAATTTAATATCGTTTTGATAATGTTCAAGATGCCCTTCATCTATCATCTTTTGAAAAGCAATGTCACCATCACTGGCTTTTCTTGTAATTGTTTTACATAACCCTTCTAATCGTAGCAATACCATCTCCAAATAATCTTCTTCTATTCCCTCACCGTAAGATTCATAAAACAATCTAACTCTTTGTTTTATACGGTTAGCATGCTGTATTGATTTATAATAAACTTCCCGGGGCTTTCTCTCCTTTGTAAGCAGCCGCCCCTTGTCTTAACCTTTGTTGCCTTAAAGGCAACACTCTCAAGCCTTTAAGGCTTGTAGGTTAGTTACTTACTAAAAGCGTGAAGGTGACACTATCACTGCTATCCAGGCATTATGGAGACCGAGAAGTCACTAACAGTGAGCGATGAATCATGAATAATGTGCCAACTATTTGGATAACACATAAACAAAAGATGCATTGAAATGGGGATAAACATGGAAGTTAAAAGTTTGGATGATGATAAGGTTGTAATAGCAGGAGTGATAGGCGCTGTTTCAACATTTGTAGGAGAAATTACCTCATGGATATTACTTCGTTCAGGTTACGATAAGAAGTACACTTTATACCAATTAAACAGCCTAATGATTACTATTAAGGATAGGCCATCTGAATTAATTGGTTTGATCTAAATTTTGGGATTGGTTCTATGTTAGGAGCTATGATTTATCTTGCACTTAGAAAATGGGGGCATAGATATGTTGTCCTGATCTGTGGTGTAATCAGTCTATTTATGTGGTTTTTATGGGAGTTTCTTTTCACTATGTCTATTGAGGGAAAAACTATTCCTATAAGACCAGTGAGTAGTTATTATAGTCATTTAATTAGCTCTTTGGCATATGGAGTTTTTATGGGACTAATGTTAAAAAATTTCATTTTTAAAAAAATTAAGTAACTCAAGTTTCGCTTCCCATATGGAAAGACCTCTTACAAAAAAGTATGTATTAGCATTAAACAATCATCCACTATGGTCACGGGAGCTCTCTCCATTGACTATGTGTTCTGGACTAGAGGTAAGCGCGGACAGTTAATATTGAACTCTCTTTTTCGGCGCTTGTATTTAATATTGGGGATGGTGACTACACCTCCAATTGCCAGTTGAGAGACTAACAATTGGAGGGCAGTTGTTTTTTACTGAGCGACACATGGACCACAATTAAGATTCAAAGTAAGTTTTTGGCAAGTCATTCACTTCATATGCAGCATGTATTCCGGATTCGATTGCTCCTTGGATCCAACCGTGAGTAGTTGAGGTATGTTCGCCTGCAAAATGTACTCTTCCTTCGGGTGTGGAAATATAAGGGGTTAACTCTTTTACCTGTTCGTGTTTAAACAGCGTAAATGCTCCAGCAGAATACGGATATCGAACCCAACTGTGGCTCGTTCCTCCTTGAAAATCACTATAGACCTGTTTACCGTGGATCTCTGCTAAATTTTTTAAAACAAATTCCAAGCGATTATCCTGATTCAAACTATCCCATGGTATCGCATCATCTTCCCATGTATAACTGCCTAAAATGACACCTGTTCCTTGTGTACCGAGGCCGTGGCTGGGGTACTGAACATATTTAATCGGGAGGTCAGTAACAGTTTGCCCGCCATACAAACCTTGTTTCTCCCAGAACCTGTTTTTAAACTGGATCCCTGTCTTCGTAGACCCTGCATATTTTAGTTCCCGAATAGCCTTCCATTTATTTTCGGAAAATGAATCACGAGGCTCAATTTCTACAAATTGCAGTACTGAAAAAGGAATTGTCACAATCGCAAGATCTCCAGTAATTTGAAAAGGTTCTAAGATTCGATGGATAGAATGAACGGTTACTTGATTGTCGTGCTGTACAATTCTTTTTACATTTTGTCCGTAATAAATATTATCTTTCAATTGATTGGTAAATGCTTTAGGAAGCAGGTCGTTACCACCTGTTATTTCATAAAAATTTTCAGGGATTAACTGTTCACGTAATAGTTCCAAAAATGAAAGCTCAATAATTCCTTCCAGTGTAAGAATTACTTTAATCATTTCGATGGCTCCCGGAGATAATGTGACTCCGAATGGATTGTATCTCAAATAAGTATCCATCGAGTATTTATCCAATTCCCGAATGACCCAAGGCCAATTTCTTCTGGCGTTCTGGTTAATAAAATCGGTAACCGGTTTTATCGCTGATTGAATCAACTCCTTAGCTGTTTTACCTTTTTCATGCGGGAGAACGGGAAAGCGTAATATTTGAGAGTTCTGTTCGTACGCCTTTAATCGTGTTTTAACCCCTTTTACATAGATAAAATCGGCAGGAGTCGAATTGATAAACTTATTAACAGGGAGCTGGAATTTTTTTATATATTCCAAAGTCAATAAATGCGTACTGGGAATACGCATCGCACCAGCTTCAAGATACTGCTCATCCCTAAAATCCCCCCTTAATGTATATATCCGTCCTCCCATCCTATCAGCTGCTTCAATGACCGTTACATTGTGGCCGGCCTGCTTAAGCAGAGAGGCTGAGACCAGTCCTGCCATACCTGCACCAATAATAATGATCTTCTTGGGTATTTTGGTTTTTTCTAGTCCATTTCGTATGATTGACATCATATGATCAGAGGATAACCTCGGAAATACGTAATTAAACATGCTTTTCCTCCTCAAAATGGGATAGACCAGGAATTGAAATTTGGTCTACTGCCATTTTATTCAGCAAGAAAAGCGAATTAGGATAAATATTAAAATTATTATTCCACTAGCTCAGAATCTTTTCATAGTTCCGGATGGGTTGAACGTCCTTCAGGAAAAGCAATCAAAACCATTTTCTTATGTGATTATTTACATTTTGAGGAAGTGCGTAGAGAAATTCATGAAGGATTAAATACTGTTGAACAATGGAATTCCGTTAACAGCTATATTTTTTATGGAAAAAACAGTGAAATTCGTTTCAATTCTCTAGATGATCAAGAGGTGTCTACATTATCACTTCAATTACTTCAAAACTGCCTAGTTTACATCAATACTTTAATGGTTCAAGAGATTCTTTATCATAACAACCGGTATTGGCTAAAGAAAATGACTCCTGAAGACTTTAGGGGATTAACGCCTTTATTCTATAACCATGTAAATCCTTATGGAACCTTTCGACTTAATATGGAACAGCGAATCCCTATTAAGTTGAAAGTGTCATAGCTTTCATCATTTTGATCGGAAAGCCAGCTAATATTTTATCATGATATTAGCTGGTGTTTGCAATGAACACTTAGATGCAAAAAGACTGCAATCCTTACTAAAGAAAAGCGCCCGATTACGGAAGATAGTTTTATTGGATGTTGGTGCACTTTTCCCCCTAAATCCCCCTTTAATTAAACAAGAATGCTCTGAATTTATAGAATAAATTTTAAATTATTTACAAATGTTAAAACTATCTATTTTTTAAAAGGGGGAACTGTAATGATTACTAACGAAGAAATAATGCAAAAATCTGATGCATTGAATAATCTAATCTTAACCAAATGGCTTAATCAAGAGTTCCTTACATTTGAATGGTTTTTTACGCTGTTCGTAGTGCTTGTTTGTTATTTATTATTTTTTTATCTTGTAGACAAAAAACGAATAGTGGAGATTTTGTTATATGGTTCTTTGGTGGCAGTGGCATTTGTAGTTTACGATTCAATTGGAATGTTTTTTGGTTTTTGGGCAGTAAAAATTTCTATATCTCCTGTTTATCCGAATTTTTTCGGAAGTAGCTTAACGATTGCACCATTAATTGCTATGATTTTATACCAGTACAAGTCTCCTTGGAATAGTTTTTTGCGTTGGAGCATACTGTTTTCAGGTTTATTTATAATTGGATATTATGGCTTCTTACTATCCAATATGGGAATTTTTGTTTACCTAAAGCCTTATGCAAATATAATTGACCTTTGTTCTTTTTTATCTGTTATTATTGTCCCTCGTGGAATTATGATCTTACTTCTGAAAAAAGAAGCACAAAAGGGAAATATAAGCGCGGAAAATTCATTATCAAAACTTATATACAAACAGATTCAAAGAAATAATAATTAAAATAGTCAGTGCGCTTTATAAAACGGCTTTTTAGTTTTAAGTTCAATTCTTTACAATATTCACATTAACAAACATCCAGTTTTTTTAAAAAGTCTTATTCAAGAAAATGGCCCGTTTGTTGAAAAATAAAATAATCACCTTAATTTATAAAGCCTTTGCTTTCGTTGAGCAAAGGCTTTTTTGACGAGTTTCTTCTATTGTTATATAATGGTACTTTTCAATTCTGATTTTAACTCCTTAACTAACTTATGAAATGTTTCTTTTTAACCCCTATTCTTTGCATGGCCTTCACAGCTGTCATCTCTCCGATTTTCCATCATTGATGCCCTAACACCGAGCTTTTAATTCGATTGGAGCATCTTCAGCCATCAAAGGATAAGTAAGCTTTATAATTCATAACAAAAAAACATCTCTAATAGAATTAAAATTTAGGCATAGCATAACAGCATCCGCCAAATCACTATAGGAATCTCGCAAATACCTTGCCGTGGTTGAAATATTACTGTGACCGGCGAGTCTCCTCACCTTTTCAATGTCATTATTAGTAGCTCTTAACATCCATTTACAAAATGTATGGCGAAACATATGCGGTGTTATTTTTTTCCGCGGTAAGCTGTAACTTTCAATCATAGTCTGGATCCCACGGACAGTAAATTTTGGTGATCACTGGCTGTAGAACAAATAAGGCGACTCTTCTACATGCTCTTTCTTGTTCGACATTTCTGCTCTAAAAATTAACCTCGTACAGTTCCTGCCACAAGGTATTGGACATAGGAACCGTCCGAAGCTTCCGTCCTTTCCCCAGAATTCGAATACGTCTTAACTCCAAGTCAAGATCGGTTAACTTTAAGTTTGATAGTTCATTCACCCTCAAACCAGCGTACGTCAATAAATACATAACCGCTCGATCCCGGCGGTATTTTTCTTCGGGATTCACCCCTCTGCTTTTGACCGGTGTCTTTCTCACTCGATGTAAAAGTTCTTCAAACTCTTCTTCTGTGAGCCACATGATTTTTTCGTGATCTTCATCGGCAGATTTAATCATTGATTTCTACCATTGGATTATGTTGCAGATTGCTACTTTTTTGCGCCCACGAATAAAAACTGCGTAATGAGTTTAACCGGCGATTGATTGTCGTAATAGGCAATGGCTTTCTATCCTTTGGATGCAACATGCCATTGATCCATTTTCTTACATCCGTTGCCGTCACAAAATGATCTGGCTGTATATGTAAATCATCCATAAAAATCAGGATATCCTTCCGATAGGAAATAATGGTTTTTGGGGACTTATCCTACCAAAAACAAACATTATATGACGAGTATAACATAGGACTTTAATAGTTTGAACGAATATAATGTATATTAAATAATTAGTTAATCGATAGATCACTAGTGATTAAAATCAAGATGGATTCCTACACTCATGGTATCGACGTTATTATTCGCTAATTGGTCTTTGACAACAACTATTAACCTATCGGAATAACATGGTACGGTACTCCAATTAAAATGGAGATGATTATTTTACTACTAATATTCGTACACCTAAAAAAATAAAGGAATCCTAATATATTCTTTAACCAAAGATATTATAGGGGCACCATTTAAATACGAAAACTGGTTGTAGTTATTCACCAACCAGTTTCTTTACTAATACATCTTATTAATTTCAGTTAACTATCATCATTTTCTTGTACGACATCTTTTGTTCACTGTAAATAATCAGTGTTTCAGATTGCCGAAATAGGAATAGCTTCTCCTTTTGGTATAGGTGGTTTAACGTTAGCAGGAATACCTGGTTTGTAACTTACTCCTTTTTTACTTGCTATGAATTCGGCTTTTGCTTTTTCAAGAATACCATCTTGATTCAGTAGCAATTCGTAAGCAGATAATGCCATTACTTTTGCTGCATGATGCATTCCCTTCATGCCGATTGATGAACCAAATGAAGCTGTAGCCTGCCAGGTGTGTAATTGAACTCCAAGTGGTGCGCAAGTGGTCATTATTTGTCCCATCGGAACAATCCAAGATATATCTCCTACATCGGACGATCCACCCATGGTTAAACCGAAATGTTTCATATCGTGATAGAAGCTTGTATCGAGTATTTTGTTTGCATTCCCACTCATGAGATGATTTTTAGCTCCTGCCAACACAGAAGGATCAACCGTTTGAAGAATTTCTTCAGCAAACTTCTCTTCCTCTTTGGTAAATGTGAATGGTCCTGCTGCTTCCGCTTGCATATACATAAGCTCATTCAAAGTTTCGTTTGGCAGTGTTTCGTAGCATCCAGATTTGATTTCCCAGCTTACAGAAGTTTCTGTCATCATAGCTGCCCCCTGAGCAACTTTTATTAACCTTTCCTTTAATTCCTCCACCTGTTTGCGGTCAGCTCCACGCAAAAAATAATAAACACTAGCCTTATCTGGTACGACATTGGGTGCCATCCCCCCATTTGTAATCTGATAGTGGATTCGGGTACCATCTAGAACATGCTCCCGTAAATAGTTAGCACCGACATTCATTAACTCTACTGCGTCTAGTGCACTGCGGCCAAGATGTGGAGCAGCACCAGCGTGGGAAGTTCTCCCAGAGAAATAAAATTCGATTGCAGTTAATGCCTGCATACGGAAATTTGCTGTTATATTGGCCGTTCCAGGGTGCCATGTAAGGGCGCAATCCAAATCGTCAAATACGCCAGCCCTTGCCATAAACGTTTTTCCAGAGAGCAGTTCTTCTGCAGGGCACCCATAGTATCGAATGGTTCCAGGTAGCATTTCTGCGTCCATTCTTTCCTTAAGAGTAATCACAGCATTTACCCCGGCTGTTCCAAGCAAGTTGTGTCCACAGCCATGTCCTGGTCCATTTGAAACCACTGGGTTAATATTTGGAGTGACTTTTTGAGATAATCCTGGTAGGGCATCAAATTCTCCAAGAATACCTATGACTGGTTTTCCTTTTCCGTATTGTGCAACAAATGCGGTTGGCACATCACCTATCCCAGAAGTAACCTCAAACCCTGCTTCTTCTAAAGTCTTGATTTGCAAGCTAGATGCAAAAGTTTCATTATAGCCTAATTCAGGATGTTCCCAAATTTGTTTGGCCAAATCTGTAAATTTAGCTTCATTCTCATCCATCCATTTAGTAATGTTCGATTTTCCCATTTCTCCTCACCCTTTTCTTTAATTATTAATTCAATCCTGCGATCACTCAGTTTACTGTTTCTGCGGTAGAATAATCTGTTGCTGTTTGTTTATTTTTAGCTGATGGTAAGAAACAAGTAAGAACTGCAGCGACTAGGCAGCATATAGTTAAGAACAAGAACGCACTTTTGTAAGACCCTCCTGACGAAGCGATAAGGGCACCCATGATCATCGGGGAAAAAATACCTGCAGCTTGCCCTCCCAAATTTATTATGCCAAATGCGGTACCCACTACCTTCTGTTCCATAACCCGGTGTGGCAGTGTAAAGATAAAGCTCATAATAAATGACATAAAAGTAAAAGCAATGCACTGATACATAATTACCTGGAAAACACTGGATGAAGATGACATTAGATAAAGAGAAGCTCCCATAATAATAATTCCAGTTATTACTCCATATTTTGCATTCGAACCAACCTTATTAATGATTCTTCCACTAATAATCATCCCTATTGTCATGAACAAGGAGGGGATCGCACTGATTAACCCAACTGATTTAAGATCGATTCCAAGCCCCTGCATCAAGTATGAAGGCATCCAGGAAATAAGACCCCAGCTTGTAATATTGATAAAAAAGAAGATTAATAGAACCCTCCATAAATAGGAATTGCGGAGTAGCTCTGCATACTCTTTTCTACTAGGCTTATTTGCTATGTCAGAATTAGAGTAATTCCCAGCTTGCCTAGTGGATATGAGGAACCAGATCACAAAGATAATACCTAATAGGCCGATTAACAAAAACACGTTCCGCCAACCAAATGCGACTAGTAGTGGAGCACACATAATCGGTGCAAGAGCAGCACCAAATGCATTTGAAGACATCATCGTTGATTGAGCTTTCGTCCTTTTATCTGCGGGAAAATAATCAGATATTGCTTTAGTACTTGCTGCAGGATATCCCCCTTCACCGATTCCAAAAAGAAATCGAATAAGAATTAACGAAGTAAGGGACCACGCAAGTCCAGACAATGCAGTAAATACCGACCAGGCCAAAACAGCTATCACGATGACTTTTCGTGATCCAAAACGGTCTGCAAGCCAGCCACCTGGAATCTGCATTAATGCATACCCCAAGAAGAAGGCACTTAGTACAATCCCTAATTTGGACGCATCAAGTGATAAATCTTCTCCGATTTGTACAATTGCAAGACTTATAACCGTTCTGTCAATGTACGATATAATCCAGCCAAAATAGAGAATTAATAAAATCAATTTGCTCTTTGAATTGTTAGCACTTTCCCCCAACATAAAAACCTCCTTTTTTATTGAATGTTTATAAATAAAATATAAATAAACAAGCACTTATTGTCATTGTCGAAATATACATTATATTCAGAATTCTGTTGTGAATTTCCACAATATATAAGATAATGAATGAAGAATTGTACAATCATTAATTAAAGGAGTAAGTTAAGGGGGATTAACATGGAACAGAAAGGAATGACAATGGGGAGATTTGATGGTACCTTGACATACCATGTTTGGGTGTTGGCTTGCACAGAAGAGTGGGGCCACTTATGTAAGGACCCACTCACCGATATGGAGGAGACCCTTTTTTCAAATGAAGATTTATGGCCGAATTCATCCTGTATAGAAAGTAATAACTATGCCACATGCTACAATCCCGAGACTGGTAGCCAATTGTTTGAGTTTGCAACAGAAGTTCCTGAATCAACTTTGGTTCGTGCTTGCATACATTCTGGTAGGACGTTATCTGAATTCGAGTGTAATTATTTTGTGTTGCAAGTCCATAATTTGCTGCTTCAACAAACATTTGAGCGATATTGGCAAGAGAATGATGCATGGCTAGATGGCTTGCATTCGCTAACTTCCATGCTTGAGTTGGATGAGCTGTTACACAATATCATGCACAACGTATTGATTGCTATTCCATCGGTGGACCGTGGATTTCTAATGCTTTATGACGTTGAGACACAAAAGCTTACCCCTAAAGCAAGTGTTGGATTGGGATCGTCTATCTATGATTTCAAGACCGACTTAGGGGAAGGTATTGGAGGAAAGGTTTACCAGGATGGAGTCGGCCGTATCTTCAATCCTGAACAAGGATTGGAAGCTATATCTAATATTCAGGCAAACAATATGAAAAGTTTAATGGCTGCACTGGGAAATACAAATATAAATTCCAATATATTTGCTATGGCTGTTCCAGTAAGGATGAACGAGGAAAAGATTGGTGTGATGATTGTTCATCAGATTACTAAAAAACGAAAGTTGACTAACGCTGATTTACGCCGGTTGCAGGGTTTTGCTGATCAGGCAGCAATTGCCATTACGAATGCAAGACTTTTCTCAGATCTAAGGGAAACAAATGAATATTTAGTTAAACGAAACCATATTCATGAAGTTTTTACTAAACTCTCTTTAAAGGATTCTGACTTGATAATGGTTGCAAAAACAGTTGAACGGATGATCAACCTCCCTGTTTCTCTTTTCGATATAACAAAAAATGAATGGTATCCACATTACACTCCGCTTTCAAAGAAGCTAATGGATACAGATTTATTAAATGGATGGGAAAACTCTTTAGATTCATTGACAGTTACTACTAATGAAACTCCTGTTCATTTGTATCCCATTGTAAATGAGGGGGTTCCAATCGGTTACTTTGTGGTGGAGCTCAAGCGGCTGCTCCGTCCTCTTGATACTGTAGTGCTAGAGCAGGGGAGTGCTGTGGTTGCGCTAAAAATGGTTAATACCTATTCCATGACAGATATGTACTATAAACAATGCTATGAATTCTTTAATGAACTTCTCCAATATAAAGAGCCAAATCTACTAGCTTCTAAATCAAGTGATTTTGGTCTTTCTCCAGACAAACTATTCTTTGTCACCGTAATGCAATTGAGTGGGCGGGCACAAGTCGTCAAGAAACAAGAAACATACCAGAGAAAGCTAATTGCCGCTCTACATAATGAATTGGTCTCTTTACAGTATCTTCTATTTGGTTTTCAGGATAAAGTGACAATCATTATGAATGCCACTTCTGAGTCCCAACAGGAAGTTGTGATCCGAAAATTAAAAAAGGTGGTAAATTCATGGACAAATAAGGATGCTCCAGTCCTTATGGGGGGGATAGGGACGCCTTACCCGGGTCTCGAAAATGTTGCAAGAAGTTTTGAAGAAGCGAATAAATCATTAGCCTATATCTTAAATCGTGGAACTCCTGACATTATCAGTTATGAAAGTATTGGCATTAACCGATTGTTTATCAATCAGCAGGCTGAGGATATTAAACCATTTATTCAAGATGTGTTCGAGCCACTCCAATCTCCTAAGGCCCAGTCAAGTGATCTGGAGTTGACACTGAGAACTTACATTGATGCCAATCGATCTATACCCGAAACGTCAGCACGTCTGCATATTCACCAAAATACACTCTACCATCGAATAAGAAAAATCGAGGAAATACTCGCAGTCAATCTAAACGATTCTAGTGATTGGCTTAAATTGCTCCTAGCTTGTCATCTTAGTGATTTGTACTGAAATTCTCATCCTAGTACAATAGCAAATGAAGGTTTAGGATGAGATTGGGGTAGAGGTCTGCTTTTCTCATGGGTATTTGCCAGCACAATTCTGATCCAGTCATACAAACCATCTAAAAGGCGGCTGTTAAGCTGCCATCCACACATGAAGATGGCAGGAGCAATAATGCCTATCTTTACAGAAATAGCCATTGAAGCCATAGCCTTACGCTCTCAGGGTTGGCCTCGTGTCATCAATTGATAAACAATAGACAGTTTATTGTTTGGTTATCAGGACTAAGATATACATCTGAAGAGTGTTTACCATCATTAACTGATGATTCTACCTGTTAAGTCTTATTACGTTAAATGTCCCTTTGAAGAATACAGAACTTCTACTTATATCTTCAATCTTAAATTTTATTTATGACTCTAAGTTATGAAACCTTTCAATACCTTGGTAATTCATTACTATAAAAAAATGTGTCAATTCTTAAGAGAAAAGGTTATTGCATATCAAACTACAAAAGAATTTTCATTCAAGGAGAAGTTAATAGAAGATGGTTTACGAGTGGAAGTAACACCATCATGGTTACTTAGTGATAAACGTAAAGAAATTGAGGCTAATCAGCCGTTTCCAGTCATTCGTAAGCAAGAGCCTATCCTTTTCCCTGTCGAGCCTTCTGAAAGCGTTACAGAACCTTCCGAAAGCAATGTAAACAATCAATCTAATAAAGTGGATTTTGAAACAGAGAGAAAGAAAACAGGTGAATCAATAAACATTGAAATCGGTGGTAAAATATTAGAGTATAAATTGGAGCCATTAAAAAACAACCCAATCAAACCAAATGAGATTGAAAATAAATTTGATGAAGAAGAACAAACAAAATTGAGAATTATTCAAACCTTTAACGCTGATCCATACCGAGAGCCAGTTAAAGTTGAAGGTAAAGAAGAAAGACTAAAACAACTTTACGAACAAATTGAATATTTAAAAGCACAAGGATACAGATAATATAGTTTTAAAGAGTGTTGCAGAACGGCAATCGTTCAGCTGCACTCTTTTTTGTTTGCCAAGCTAAATGATTTATTACTAGAAAAAAGAAGAATTTGTTTAATTACTAGTGGTCTTTTAGTTATAGTAAAAATGTTAAAAGTCCTTATGTAACAAGGTTTTACAATTGACCACCAGTGGTCAATATGGCCTAATATAATTAGGTAAGGTTGAGATAATCCTTTCCCACACACACAATATTATTGAAATCGGAAGGGGATAGGAAAATGGAAACAGTAACCGAATGGTGTTCAAGTTGTGAGAATGGAAGTAGAACTACAAACAAAGTTTCAAAGACAAATTTGTCCTAGTTGCAAAATTGAGATTCTTCCATGCACTCAATGTGAAAGACAAAAATAACGGGGTTCTGAACGTATATAATGAATATTATATATGCTTAGTTAAAAAGTATAAGGAAGCAATACTTGGATGGATATTCAAGCAAGGTGCATTACGTTAAGGTACTTTAAGGCAATTTTACGAACCATCTTGTTTCTTTGATTTCTTAAATAAAAAATACAGATAAGTAGCCCATTTTATTACGAATCCGCCCATCACTAGAAAAAGAAAGAACCAAGTATTTACGAAATGAGAATAAATTCAATCAAACATAAACCCACCTCAACATGTTCTTTCTTTGGTTTGAACGCTAATGTTCAGCACTATCAAAACCCCGACGCATGGTGCGAGTCAGAGAGGTATAGACTAGGTTAATAAAAGGCGGTTACAAAAAAGAGCATCTATCTTAAAACAGATAATGCTCTTTAATTTATATGTATTATTTTATTTAAAAAGTTTAAGAAGCCTTGCGCTCTTTAGCGTTCTTTAGTTCCCTTAAGCTTTCTTTGATTAACTCTCTTTGTTCCTCGGTAATAATAAAATCCGTAAGACGATCCTCAAAATGAGCAATACGTCTTTCCAACTCCCCTATAGTAAGGTTATTAGTATTCTTCATAAACCCACCAACTCCTCTTATTATAATTTATATATAATTAATATTCTTCATAAAATCCTCCAAAGCCGCCATTGGCAGCTGGATATTCAAGTAAAGGAAGCTATCCAAAATCTATTCTTCAAGTGGAAGTTCCATTCGAAATCCTTTTAATCCCAGGATCCCGTATTTAATTTGCCCATTGTTTCAGAACTTGTTCTTGTGCTATACGATAAACTTCTTCTTCTGTTTGGTTTTTGGTAGCTATTACGTTGGTTTGATAAACTTTATCTTTATGTGTTACATAGATTGTATACTTGTACATTTTGTTCTATCTCCTTTATATAATTCTAATAATTCTCACTTTTTGTTCATTCCACTTCTCTAATAAATCCAATTTCATTTAGTTATCCCTATAAATGTTTTTTAACTTTTTTTATTTTACAAATAAAATGAAAGTGATTAAAGCTATAAAAAAGGTCAAGATTTGACAAATTCTCAACTTAACGAAAATTAATATACTCACTAGCAACGGTAATGACTGGCAAAGTCAATAAAATCAACAAACTTTTTATGATTCTAATCTCTTATGTATTTTGTTACACTTCTTAGAATGAAGAAAAATGTCGAAATATAAAAACTAAAAAAGGCCGGCTCCTTATACCAATCTTAAATTACCTTTTTGTTTTAATCCTTCAAACTAAATTTCCCCAAATTAAAAAAACCACCTTTGCTAAGATGAATTTCTTACTTATTTAGTAAACTAACGCACCCGAGTTGAACAAGCTCCATTTCTTCTATTGCACATTATGTTCGTTTTGTTCACTTTTGTTTAGCCTTTAATCGTTTTAATTTTCTTTTATGGGTTCTTATAGCTGTTTCCGTATCTTTTATACTTGTTGTAACCACTCCATTGCTTTCTACTACCACCAAATTATTAATTCCGCCTTGAAAGTTTTTATAGGAAATATACATAAATATCATCCTTCCATTATGAATAATATTTGTCTTTCCTTAATTTATTTTTTTCAGGTATTACATCTGGTTACTTACGATAATTCTAGCCTTTATTTTTTTAGTTTAGATTAAAAAGTCGTAAAGTTTTCTTTAATTATTGCCGAATAGACCACTCTAAAATGTGCTCAATAGTTGTAAATTACGACATTAAAAAATTATATTTTCCTCCTGTTCTTCCACTAACCTGCTCAGTTTGTTAAAAGTGAATACAACAATGTTTTAACAAAGTAAAAATAAATAAGAGTAGCTTTTTACATAACGGGTTCTGTTTTGAAGTACAAAATGTCAATTAACAAGCTAATTAACAATATAATACGCATCTTAATTAGCACAACATTTAACAACAAAAAAAACAGGGGAATCAGAATAACGGGTTTCCTTTTGAGGTGCAAACATTGCAAATCACATCCTATTTTTTGTCACTAATATCAATGCAATTCTCAATGGAATACTCAGAGTAAATAACATCAATAAACGCAAAGAAGGGATAGCTTAATGGCTATCCCTTAAATTCTCTATCGACTCCCGTTAGTTAAATAAATTTGTTGTCTGTTTTTAATGAATGTCTTCGTCGCTTTTGTACTCCAAAATATCACCTGGCTGACAATCCAAAGTCTTACATATCGCTTCTAATGTTGAAAAACGAACCGCTTTTGCTTTCCCATTTTTCAGAATGGAAAGATTCGCCATAGTAATTCCAACCCTCTCCGAAAGCTCCGTTACGCTCATTTTTCGTTTTGCTAACATCACATCAATATTAATAATAATTGCCATATTCTCCACCTCAGACCGTCAAATCATTTTCTGATTTTATGTTAATCGCTTCTTGTAAAAGTCTTTGGAGAACAGCAGCAAAAACGGCGATCACCATAGAGGCGAAAATAATGACCAATCCGATTGGTATGATACTTGGAGGGTCAACTCTTTCCGCCATGAGATAGTAGAGTGGCATACCTAGCAGGTACAAGGTACTAATCGTGATGGCACAGTATTTTATATTCTTTAAAGCCTTTACCGATAATTCCGAGAACGCTTGGTTCTTATCAATATAGCTTAAAAGTTTAAAAGTTTGATACAGAGCAAAGTAAAAAGGTATCGCTGCCGCGTACATATCGATTAAAACGAGAGATTTCATATAAGCAATATCTGGATACAATTCTCATGCAAAATTCCCGATCTTAGGCACCAAAAATATGCACAAAGCAAGCACTGCAATTCCAGCCAGAAAAATAATTACCTTTAAGAAAGTGGTTGAACCTCGTTTAACATTCATTTAAAACACCTCACTTATTTAATGACAACATGATTTTAACACACATTTTATCGTTTCACAATAAACTAATATTGCTTTTAATTATATTATTATTGTTATTGATATATCCTTTTATTTTTGTCAAAATTAAAAAGCATTTCTCATTACAAAGAAATGCTCTTACTTTAAGAGGAAACGGGTACAATGCTGTCCACAGCACAGATGGGAGCCATAATAACTTCTTCAACACCCGCGTTTATGGTTATTTTTGCTCGCTTACTTCTTAAAGAACGATTGACGTTAAAAAAGGGGCTTTCCGTTTGTCTAGCGACTATTGGGGTTTTTCTCATTGTCGGAATCGGAGATGTGGATTTATCCAGTAAACTTGGTGGTATTGCACTGCTTATTGCTGCTTTAACGTGGGCACTTATGTCTGTACTTGTAAAGCGTTTGCCGAGTGACTATTCACAAATTGTGGTAACCACCTATTCCATCTTGGTAGCCCTAATCGTGTTGACCCCTTTTGTTTTGCCACGATTACACACTATTAATATTTCTGAATTGACTCACCCGACAATTTGGGGAGGACTCTTTTATTTGGGTATTGTCTCAACAGCAGGTGGATTCCTACTTTGAAATCGCGGTTTACAAATGCTTAACGCCTCAAGTGGGGGGATATTTTTCTTCTTTCAACCCGTGGTTGGAACATTACTTGGTGGCTTATTCTAGGAGAGAATATAGGTGTAACCTTTTGGATAGGTTCCATCCTAATTCTTGCTGGTGTTTTATTCGTTATGATTGAGAAAAAATAACATTTAAGAACCCCTTTAATTGTATTTGAAGGGGTTTCAGAGTGTAGACAAACCCCTTTTTCAAAAAGTTATCTGAAGAAAAAGGGGTTTTGTTTCTTTTTTAGTTAAATATTTGGTTATTATCCTGAGAAAAAATACCATATATTGATGATTTATTAACTATAAAAGCCGTTCTCAACATTTGAGAACGGCTTTTATAGTATTGATTTATGCTTGAATTATTTAGAAGTCTTCTTTTGTTTTTTATCACAGCAAGTGCATTGTCCGTACAAAGTTGATACTTTCTCATTCTCAAAATGCTCAATTGTGTTATTGCAAATTTGGCAAATGATAGTTCCCATTAGAAAAACTCCCTTTTGTTTGAATTTTATAAGATAGACAATTCTAATTTCTTAAAATGTAAGCGTTTTTTATTCGTTGATATTATAATAGTATGTCACATTTGGTTTGTCAATAATAAATTGTATAACACATTTAAAGAGATAATGTCGATTTTTAGGGAAATTATAAATTTAAGGTTCTGGTGTAGAATTTCAGCTAACTGGAAATTAATCTATAAATCTTGGACATACTGATATTATCAGTCTAAAAAAGGGTGTGTATCGGTATACAAAAAGGATCCTTCAAGTTGAAGATCCTTTTTGTATACCGATTTAATTAAGCTAGCTTTTCAATTCCTTTTCCAGATGAAAAAGAAAACATAAAGCATTCCCATCAAAAGATATATACTAATAAAAGAAGAAATTAATCTCTTAATTAACCCTATTTCTATTCCATTAGTCAGTATTGTAAATAAGGTTCTGGTGCAAATACAATAAAAGTTTAAAAAAATGAATAGATTCCTTTCGGAATCCTACCTTATGCTGTAAGTCCGAACAACTGATGTATAAATTCTTTCTGGTTTTTGACAGACTTCTCCCGTAAGAAAACTTGCTTCTTTTGAAGCATATGCATCGCTTCCATACCACTCAATATCTTTTTGGCAGTTCGAAGCGATTTCAATCCTAGCATAGAACGAACTCGCTTCTTTATAAAGCGATGGTCTTGCTCAATGATATTATTTAAGTACTTCTGTTGGGTTCTGGTGCAAATATACTTGTTAAAAACATAGAATCTCAATACCCTTTTCATCTATGAATTATGATGCTACTCCAAATAATTTATGTATGAATTCAACCTCGCTGTGGACAGACTTCACCCCTTGTAGAAGTTGTCCTTTTTTAAGCATATGCATCACCTCCACTCCACAGATGATCTGTTTGGCTGTTCGAAACGTTTTTAATCCTAGCATAGAACGGACTCGCTTTTTTATAAAGCGGTGATCTTTCTCCACTATGTTATTCAAGTACTTCTGTTGTCTAAGTTGCATACCATCAGGTATGCTTTTCTCTTTTTTCAACTCTTCAATGGCTATAGGATAAGCCGGATTCTTATCGACTGTAATGACTTATCAAAAAAATTGATACCATGCTCAAGGGCTTTTTCAATAATAGGACGACTGTGCTCTTCATCTAGTACCCATTGATGCATCCCTCGTTCTGGGATACCAAAACTCATACAGCCAAGACAAAGCCGGGATACATCCAAGCCAGTGTTTCCAAGTTTTACATAATCCATATTAATCCTCCTCAATTTTAAAAGATGAAAAATAAATCTATTAATTGGTGCTAGAAATTCATGTATCAGACTATTTACATTATGCAACAAATCAAAAAGGAATCGTTATCCCATTCGTATCAAGTTTTTGCATAATCCTATCACATCCGATTAGTGCTCCTTCTACCTGTATGCAAAGTAGAAGCTTCGCTTCTACCTACTTATAAGAATTAGCAGCTAACAATCTTTAAGAGTTGTGTTCAGATCCGCGTACCTCAAATTTTTCACCGGGTGCAAGAACATGTAATCGACGTTCCCATTCACTGATTCTTGGAGCAAGTTCCATTGGGTTACCATTTAGAGCCTCAATTTCAGTGTCATAAGTGCCATAGTGGTATGGAATTAATTGTGCATGTGAGAGTTTATTGGCGATAGTTGCAGCTTCTGGACCTAGATGGTACTCGTCTCTTGATACGTCGAGCAACAATACGTCGATCCCCGTCATCTCAAGATGTTCAGGTAGTAGGCGGGTATCCCCTGTGCACCAAATTGTGCCGTCAGGGGTTTTAATAAGGAAACCACAGCAATCATTTGGTCCCCATGGTTGCCCATATTTTTCCGGGTTCTTTTCTTGCCATGGATGTTCAGCTGGGGTCGTTGTTATTTCTATCTGTCCAATTTTAAAGGTTTCCCCTATTCCAATGGTTTTTGTTTGTTCGACCGGTACTCCTAGCGACTCTATATTTTTGACAACAGGAAGAGTCCCATAAAACAACGCATCCTTTTCTGCTAAAGCAAGGGGTGTATATTTTCCAACATGGTCGCTGTCTCCATGAGTGTATATGACGGCATCTAGACGAGGCACGTCTTTTGCCTCGATTGGCAACGGAACGCGCATCCGAAGTCCAATTTCAACAGTGTCCGTTTTTTCTTTATCCATTGCAATATCAGGATCAATCATAACATTGGTTCCGCGTGAATGGATTAGAAAACCAGCACCAGAAAGCCAGCATACGAATGTATCAGTGGATTTGGCAAACGCTTCTGATTCAAGAGGTTGTGTAGGGGGTGCACCAGCGTTATGTTTAGATTCAGATAAGCTCAATATTTTCATCTCCTAATTGTTTAATTTGTTTAATGATTCTTTTGTATGTCTTTTTAATTTTCTTTCTTTCTATTACCCACTCTATTTCGGTTTTTGCTTATGGTGAGTTTGTTACATCTAACTATACAACAAATAATAAAGAAACCCTTATCCCATTCGTATCAAGTTTTTGCCTAATCCTATCCCTACCATTTACACAATCGACAAATATACGATAGAATAAGACTATCGAAGATGAAGGAAAAAGGAGAATCAGATATGTCTGAGAGAATTTTCAAACTGCAGCATGAACTTGCCAAACTCATTGATCATCATACAGAGCAGGACGGTGTTCATTCGACTGCAATCCCATCTTTATTTTTAATCCGTGAATCAATCGCTACCGAACCAATTGCTAGAGTCAACGAGACATCCTTTTGCATTATCCTCCAAGGGGAGAAGGAGGTATTGTTGGGAGAGGAGCGCTTTCGGTATGGTCCTGCCAATTACATTGTGGCATCCGTTGACTTGCCTGTTACGGGGCATGTTATCAAAGCTTCTTCTGAAGAACCGTATTTGGCTCTCAAACTTGAATTTACACCGAGTCAAATCTTAGAGGTCTTAAATGATTCTCAAACTCGGGTTGGACAGAAAAAAAATGCCAAACGAGCGATGTTTGTCAGCAAAGCAGACCCTTCTCTATTGGATGCGGTAGTCAGGTTAGCCCTTCTACTAGAAAATCCGAAACATATTCAGGTACTTGCTCCTTTATTCACGAAGGAAATTCTCTATTGGGTTCTTCAAAGTCCGCATGGGGAGGCACTGGAGCAAATGGCAATAGAAGGTAGCAACGGAAATCGAATAAGAGACGTTATTGAACATATCATCAATAACTATGATAGGTCTTTTAAAATCGAGGAGCTTGCGGAAATAGCGAATATGAGTGTTGCTTCACTCCATCGGCATTTTAAGGAGGTTACGGCTATGAGCCCGATTCAGTTCCAAAAACAACTGAGACTCCAGGAAGCTAGGCACCTGTTATTAGCCGATTCAACAGATATTGCTGATGTCGCATTCCGTGTAGGATACGAAAGCCAATCACAATTCAGTCGAGAATATTCCCGCATGTTTGGTTTACCACCAAGAGAAGATATGAATCGAATGAGAGAAAAACACGAACAAAGAATCAACGCTTGAAAGTTATAGAAAAAAGCCAATCTTCAAAATGAACTGCCCCCCGTCAAGTAGACAGTGGAAATAAATAAACGACATTAGGCGGCTTTAGCCCTGTATTCTAAGGGGCTAAGGCCGTTTAGTCTTTTTTGTAATCTTTCATGATTATAAAAATGTATGTATTCCTCAATGTCTTTCTTCAACTCTTCAAACGTATTGTATTTGTTTAGATAATACTTCTCACATTTCAATGTTCCCCAAAATGCTTCCATCGGTCCATTATCGATACACCTTCCAACTCTTGACATACTATGCACCATTTCTGCTTTTTCAATTTTCCTTTTAAATACATTGGAAGTGTATTGGAATCCTCTGTCACTGTGGAGAAGGGGAGTGGCACCGAGGTTGGCCTCCAATGCTAAATCAAAGGTTTTAAACACCAATGGATTATTATTTGAAGTTCCAAATACATAGCTTACTATTGACC
>NZ_JAGGQY010000006.1:0-18084 GCF_018613105.1 Bacillus sp. ISL-77 | reverse complement strand
CAGAAACATTTCACACAACTAACCTGCCCCGTTACTTGAATAAGAAAAATGCTTTACTATTTGTTAAAGTAAAGTACCCGATAGTTTAAGTGCATATCTTCACAATCTAATAAAGATTAGCATCAATTACGATACTTTAGCCACTTTCTTCGGATTCGGTACAATTTGTGAAACAAACGCCCAAAGTATTAAACAAATAATGAGGAAGCCAACATTCAAACTGATTACTCCTCCCCATCCGTATGCAGACCAAAACACCCCTCCGAGTGTTCCACCTACACTAGAACCCGTATAGTAAAGAAATAAATATAATGATGAAGCTTGTGCTTTGTTTTGTAAAGCACGTTGCCCGACCCAGCTGCTTGCAATCGAATGACCTCCAAAGAATCCATAGGTAAACAATCCAAGTCCAAGTATTTTAATCAATAAATTAGAATCCAAAGTTAAACAAACACCGATTAATGCAATTAATAAGCTGATGAATAATACCTTCTGCTTTCCGTGACGATCTACCAATTTTGCTGTCCAGACAGAGCTAAACATTCCAACTATCATGATTAAAAATATCCAACTTACAAATGTTTGGCTAAGCGAATAGGGTTTTCCGAGTAATACATAACCAATATAATTGAATAACGCTACATTACTCCCTAAAAGCAAAAATCCTATGACAAATAAGCAAACTAGACCTGGATCTTTCAGATGGTCAACTAATGTTTTACCTAACTTACCAAGTTCTAACTGACGAGCTTTGAAATTTTGTGAAGGTGGCAAACTATTCCAAAAAATTAAGGTAGCAGCTAAACTTATGATTCCAATTCCCCCTATTGCAATGTGCCAACCAAAGTAGTCGCTCAACATACCAGAGAAAACTCTGCCAAAAACAGCACCAATGGAATTGCCACATATATATAACCCCATAGCCGAACCAAGACTCTTGGATTCTATTTCTTCACCAAGATAAGCCATTGCAATTGAGGGCAATCCAGCCAATGAAATTCCTTCAATAGTTCGTAAACCTAGCAGAAAATGAAAATTTGGACTGAATGCTGTGAGAATACAAAACACAGAAGCAGCCAGCATGGAAATGACCATAATAGGCTTTCGTCCCCATACTTCTGACAAAGAACCCAAAATCAGCATGCTGATGGCAAGAACTATTGTTGTTATGGAAAGAGACAGACTTGCAGTAGCTGGATTAATGTTATATTCTTTTGTGAATTCTGGCATTAAAGGTTGAACACAGTAAAGAATAGCAAATGTATTAAAACCAGCAGCAAAAAAAGCAAAGCTGGTTTTGCGAAATAGAGGCGTACCTTTTTGAATGTAATTCATAATACAATCACCCAATTCATATGACTTCCAACATAATGCATAATAAAAATCTCTTTATTTCAAATTATGTATTTTGCTTCTGATTTTTATAGTACCACCGATTATACATGATGTATAATTCATTATGTTAATGTATTTAATGCATTTATGTAATGAATAAACCAATGGAAAGTGGTGTTATAAAATGGAATGGCAACAGTTTGAATATTTTCAAACACTGGCAAGAATGCAACACGTAACCCATGCCGCAGAAGCCTTATCAATCTCCCAGTCAGCCCTTAGCCGTTCGATTGCCCGATTTGAGGATGAAATAGGTGTGCCTTTATTTGAACGTCAGGGACGTTCAATTAGATTAAATAAATATGGTCATATCTTTTTAAAGCGTGTGGATAATATGATGAATGAATTCTATGAAGGCAAACAAGAAATTAAAGATTTACTCGATCCAGAGCAGGGAGAAGTATCGCTTGGGTTTCTGCACACTTTAAGTACAAGTCATATACCTGATATACTCGCCTCTTTTCGATCCTGCTATCCTAAAATCAATTTTCGTCTTGGACAAGGACCCTCCCACAATCTTATTGACCAGTTGCAATCAGGAGAGTTTGATCTTTGTCTAATTGCTTCTATGGAGAATAAATCACCAATTGTATGGAGACAGCTTTGGAATGAAGAACTTTTCGTTATAGTCCCTAAAGACCACAAATACGCTTATCACAAAAATATTACATTAGAAGAAATTGCAGATGAATCTTTTATCCATTTAAAAAAAGGATTCTCACTTCGTATTACCTTCGATCAATTATTTAAAGAAGCGGGAATTACTCCTAAGATAACATTTGAAGGAGAGGAAGCAGACACTGTTGCAGGGCTTGTCGCTGCGGGATTGGGAATATCAATTCTACCGAATTTAAAGGGAACAGATCAAAGTAAAATATCACAAATACCTATCAATAGTAAGCAATGCCAGCGGACAATTGGAATTGCGTGGGTAGATGGAAGATATTTATCACCTGCAACTCAAAAATTTAAACAATATGTCTTGGACCATTCCTACGAATTAGAATAGGAGTGGTCATTTTTTTGAAACAAAATTTTAAATTGTAATGTTAAATCTGTATTAGATAAATCTCCTCTTATTGAACTCCCTCAGTTTAATACGATTTTCTCCCGAATATTCGCAGGATTTCATACAACTTGATAACCAGTAATGATTAAATGAAGGGGAGGACGATCCGTTACAGGCACGTGAAGGCATAGTGAAATAAAGGACTATAATAATACTCCATTATTTACCATATGATGTACATTCTCCACGCCGCCCCTGGAGGCTTTCCCTCCCATGTCTCAACGGGTCATTTGCCCTTTCATTCCTTCGTCATGCCTATCCAAGAGGTGGAGGCCAGTTTTGCTATCGGGATGGGTCTGTGCCCTTTTGTTTAAGTAATCTGGTACTCCGTACATATTTGAAATCCTACGAATAAGCCAACATTCGACTTGTGTAAACTCTATTTAATACAGAAAAAGATTATTTTTAAAGTCTTATTAAAACTTGTGTACTAAGCTGCCAAAAGTGTTAAAGCTTGTACTTTATCAGGATTATAAGATTCATTTCGACGAGCGATTCCCACTAAACTTCTAGTAAACTTACCAATCAATTTCATAATTGATTTCATTTTCTTTATTTTTTTAACCTTAACATTCTGGGTGTGGATTGCTTGAAATTCTGGGTTATTCACCACAAGGTTCATTGTAGCCAAGTAAAGGAATCGCCGTAGCCTTGATCTTCCTCGTTTTGATAACACAATTTGCCCTTTCCACTTTCCAGAACTAGCTTCAGCGAGGTGTAATCCTGCATGTCGAAGTAGCGAATTACCGTGAGAAAATCCACTAATATCTCCAGCTTCACCTAAAATGCCAGCTAAGGAAATTTCACTAATACCTTTGATGGTAAGCAACTTTTTAGCATAAGGGATTTTATTCAATACATCGGTAACTTGCTTTTCAACTCTTTCGAGTTGAATTACTGCTAAATCATATTCTTCAAGTAATTGCTCCAAATGAAATTTATAAGCATCTAGTGCTTGTCTTGAACTGATGGAGTTCTTGGCTACCTGAAGAAGTAATTGGGCCTTTTTTAATCCAGGTTGCCGCTTCATCAGTGATTTCCAGCCTATAATAATCTCATGAGGCTGCTTGGTGGCCAATTCCATCGGAGTAGGAAAAAGACGAAGGGTAGCGATTGCCCCTTTAGCAGTAATGTTTTTAAACACTTGACGGAGTTCTGGAAAGACAATATCTACCCAGAGATTTAATTGATTAACAGAACTAACAAGTCGTTTAACCACTACATCACGGTTAGACATAAGAACTCTTAGTTTTTCAAAAGATTCTGATGTGTATCTAACCTCGGAGTAGTAGCCGTTCTTTACCATATCAGCTATAACTAAGGCATCTTTTTTATCGCTTTTTGACTGAGTATTATCACGGTTTTCTTTATTCCTTTTTACTAAATGTGGGTTCACCGTTACTACCTCAATATTTTGTTTAATAAGCCATTTTGAAAGATTGATCCAGTAGTGCCCAGTTGGTTCCATCCCAATAATTGCTTCATCTAGGTTATTTAAACTTTGAAGATTTTTAATCCATTTTAGTAAACTAGTAAATCCCTCTTCATTATTTTCAAATGGAAGAGGATCACCAACTACAATTCCACGGAAGTTAACTGCTCTTGCAACGTGTAGATGTTGAGCAATATCCACTCCAACAATAAGATGAGTATCGGAAATTCATTCTATTAGTTGATTTTGTTTGTCTTGCATTTTAAAATTCATATTAGGCTCCTCCTAAGATTTTGAGTTAGATTGGTCTCTATACTCGTATGTTACTGAGGGGCTCTATTTTTTTCAAACCTGATATTTAACGATCTACAGGAATGCTTACCTGCTTCTTTAGCTTAATAATAACTGCCGTTTCAATTTCGTAAATCAGGTCAATAATTCCTGTAAAAAAGAAATTTCCGGGAGAGATGAAATTGTTATTATCTAAGGCATGGGAAACGTATGAATCTGATAAACGAATTGAAGGATTTTCACCGCAAACATTAAAAGCATATAAACTTCAATCCAGCCTACTTATACGCTTTTTTAAAGATGTTCAACTTGATACTATTACTACCGATCAAATAAAAGCTTATTTAGCGAAATCAAGTGAAAAGCTCAGACCTGCCAGTTTGGCTCATCGAATTCGTTTTATGAAATCAATGTTTCGATGGTCACATGAAGAAGGACATATCCCCCAATAACCCAGCAGTTAAAATAAAAGAACCTAAAACAGGCAAACGAATCCCTAAATTTTTGACCGAAATGGAAATTGAACATCTACGTGAAGCCTGCTACAGCCCAATGGAAAACGCTCTGTTTGAATTCATGTTCTCCACCGGGTGCAGAATAGGAGAGATAGTCACCTTAGATAGAATCAGAATTAATTGGTCTAACCGGTCCGCAGTTATAAGAGGTAAAGGTGATAAAGAACGGGAGGTCTATTTTAATATCCGCGGCGAAATTTGGTTAAAACGATACCTGGATAACCGTGTAGACAGGGCTCCTGCTATATTGCGCTGGGTATTAATAGACGTCATTAATATAGCCCGCCCACATGTGTTAGCAGACTCGAATTCAGAACGAATGCATTTGCCGCTGATTTTAACACCATTTCCTCCAGCATTCCAATCACCTCTTTCCGATTCTTAATCCATGATTTTCTACGCACGTAAATTTTATTCAGAATTACTGCCGCTAATCCTGTAAATTAATTTTACATTTTTTAAAAAAAGGAACTTCGATAATATCCATCTTCTTTGTTTGAATTTTCTTCAACCTGACCTATAGTTGAATAACGCTATTATCTGAGTTTTCCATTCGGTAAAGCCGGTAATACTTCCTCTAAATAATTAATTTGGAGGGAATTATTTTGCTATTATCTAAAGCATGGGAATCTTACGAGGCGGACAAAAGGATTGAAGGTTTCTCCTCACAAACACTCAAAGCTTATCATCTTCAAGCTAAGTTACTTATTCGTTATTTTAACGACCTAAAGATAGGAGACATTACTACAATTCAATTAAAAGAATACTTCGCAAGATCTAATGAAAACTTGAAACCATCCAGTCTAGCTCATCGCATTCGATTTATGAAATCCTTTTTCCGTTGGTTACATGAAGAAGGACATATTTTGAAAAATCCTGCAGCTAAAATAAAGGAACCCAAAGTAGGTAAGAGCATCCTAAAGTTTTTAACGGAAAGAGAATTAGAGCATTTACGGGAAGCTTGTAACACCGCAATGGAAAAGGCTATTTTTGAATTTATGTTTTCAACCGGGTGCAGAATTGGAGAAGTTGTTTCGTTAGATAAAAATTGTATTAATTGGTCAAACAGGTCAGCTATTGTCCGCGGGAAAGGAGATATAGAAAGGGAAATTTATTTTAATATCCGCTGTGAAATAGGGCTAAAACGGTACCTGGACAATCGTCAAGATAAGGACCCAGCTATTTTTGTAACTGAACCTATACACGAAATATTTTTAGACCATGAAAAGGCGATGCTTGTTGAAGCATCGCACCCGTTAGCCATCCATGAAGCTCAACTTCAACACATAATATGTAAGAAAATATCGTTCTTAAATGGTAGTAAAAATGAGTACCCCTTTAACATAGCCTAAATAAAAAAGAGAAGGAAACAATGTTCCCTCTCCATAGCTTTCTTTTTTAGTATCAGTAATTTAATTTATTCTAATAAAATGCAGTCTACTACTCCTTAAAATAAAAATACTTAGTTTTTACAAATAATACTCAATCATTTTTGCAAACTTTTCTTTCAGTTTTTCTTTTATAGATAATTGATTGACGTCAGAGGATGTTACTCGCTTTGAATTTTGGATGTCTTCATTGATGACTGGCTTTATTTTAGAAATAAAGACAGGGTCATGAATATAGCAGTTCATTTCTTCATTTAAATGAAACGAGCGCGAATCAAAATTTACGGTCCCTACCATCAATACGTTTTTATCAATCAAGAATACTTTACCGTGTATCACTCCCTTTTTATAACCGTATACTTCTATTCCCTGTTTTAATGCTTTTCGAATATATGGATACGCTGCCTCTTTAACTAACAGTGCATCCGAATGAGGTGAGAACAGAATTTTAACACGAACCCCTCTTTTTCTTGCATCCACTAATGAGTTCCAAATAGGTCTGTCATTTAGTATAAAATAAGGTGTTACTATAATGATGGACTCTTTTGCTTGCTGAAACAGCATTGCATAATCTTGCCCAAGTTTTTCTCCGCTATAATATGCAGTAAATCGATGCGAGGTTGCTCCCTTTTCCTTTGTCGTGCTGTGTATAGGAATCTGTTGCTCTGTGTTTTTCTTCCAGTCTAACACAAATTGATGTTCTAGATCTTGAACTCCTTCTCCTCGTATTTGAAGGTGATAATCTCTCCAGTGACCGAGTTTTACTTTTTCTCCTAAATACTTCTTGCCGATGTTAAATCCGCCAATGTACCCAATCCTTCCATCAATAATTGAAATACGGCGATGATTCCGACGATCCAAAGAAGCAAAAAGATAAGGTAAAGCAGGCTTATTGTAATACGTAAAATGCACTCCTGCTTTAACCAATAATTCTCTTTCCCTCTTCTTTAGTAAAATTCCACCCAGCCTGTCCACTGCATAATATACTTCTATACCTTCCTGGCTTTTTTGTCTCAATAAATCTAGAAATTGATGACTTACTTTATCATCAGCAATAGAGAAAAAGTTGATATACACGTAATGTTTTGCTTTCCTTATATCTGAGAATAATTGATTGTCTAACTGTTTCCCGTCCGTATACATAGTAATATTACTTTGACGAATCGGGTATTGGATGGGCTGCTGGTCAAATACCATCCTTTTTTCGGCTGCTGTTCTGTCAATATTACTCCAAGGAAGCAAAACAAAACATGCGCCGAAAAATACAAATAGGAGTACTTGAAGGATTTTCCGTATCTTTTTCAGCATATTTAATCTCCTTTATATATTATCGTTTTCATTCTGTTAGTTTTTGTTATCGGGACAAAACTATCCCGTTAGCCCTCCATGGAGCGGAAGTTTCGCAATAATTGTTGTACTGTTTATTCTACCTATTATCGTAGGTTCTGCCTTTGTTGGTCGAAGATATTATTAATTTATAAAAAAGGGGGATTTTACATGCTTGGTTACTGCGGATATGGTTATGGTGGTTACGGCTATGGAGGATATGGATATGGTTACGGCGACCGTTCAACATTCGTTCTAATTGTCGTATTGTTCATGCTATTAATTATTGTAGGGGCTTCCTGGTTTTAACCCAATAACCTTTTATTACCATTAGCCTTTATACGACTAAGCATTATGGAGGAACTTCCACCATTTGGAAGTCCCTTTTATATTTACTACCAATAAAGATTATTTCTTTTCGATTTCCAATTGGAGAATAAAATATTTTCGGAAATTTTCATTACTATTGTTTAATTCAAACAATTAACCTTTAACATCCTTGTCTAACTAGACTAAACTGCTTCGTTAGTCGAATAAGCAAGGGGATCGCCGCAGCAATCCCCGTTTACAGAACAAGATTCATATTCTCATTTTATGTTCCGTTTTAGTCCTTAAACTTTTTGATTTAAGGTGTAGTAATTGTGATATATAATTTGTGAGCATCGGAATTCCATGTGTAAGTTTTAATGTACTTCATTAACTAGCTGCTTCATCGCGTTTAACTCCGCAGAAAGCGCCAAAAACCATTCCTTATCCCCTGTTGATAATGCCAAGTCTAGGAGAAATTCAATTTGTGACTTGTTGGTTACATTAGAAACAGGCAGTTTTTTCACCCGTTTACTTAAAATAGGTATTGTTTTGCCAAACAATTGATTATTGTCACTTGTAACAACCGTTACCTTCACTATTCCTTCTATACTTGACAGTGATTCAATATAGCCAATCATTAATTCGCCATCCCGTGATTCCGCCTTAATCCAATCACCTGTCTTTAAAATCGTATTATTATTGGAGAACATAGTTTTTTTCACCTTCTTAATTTTTTTGCGTTTAATCCTAGGATATGCCAGCATTAATTAATCTGTAATGTTTTTTATTACATTTTACTTAAAGAGATCTGCAGTTCTTTACCGGTCACTCACGCTTATTAACAAGATCAACAACCTCTTTGATTGTATACTTCTTTAAATATTCTCCCAGATGTTCTTCTGCTCCGAAGAAAATGTTACAGAGAACTCTTTGCATATTCGCCCCTACAATACACTTTTCATTTGACTCAGGACACTTGGGCTGCAGTGCACCATCTGAGGTTATCTTATATATATCCCAAAGATTCACTTCACTTTGACCTAGTGCAAAAATAAATCCGCCGCCAGTTCCCTCTTTTGATTTAATAAATCCATTTTTTTTTAACAAACTTAGCACTTTTCGAATGCGTACCGCATGGACGCCAGCACTTTCCGAAATGGCATCGCTTGTTGACATGCGGTCTGGCTGTAGAGCAAGAAAAGATAAACTATGAATGGCAAGTGTAAAATCACTATTCATGTGCTTGCCTCCTAAGCAATAAAACTTTTCACTAGTTTTACTATTACATGTATTGTCTGCATCTTTTTTTAAAATTAATAACGTACTGTAATACTAAGCATTACAGATTAGGTAGTTAAGCATTTAGCTTTTCTAATTCCGTGGATAAGCCGATTTATTTAAATATCCCATTGTTTTTTGACTTGCTCTTCTGCGATCCGTTTAATTTTTTCCCATGGCATATCTTTTTCCGCTATGACATTGGTATGGTAATTCCGATTTTTATAATTTACTGTCACGAAAACTTCAAACATCCGTTTTTCCTCCTTTTAAAAAACATATATAAATTAAATATATAAAGGTTTTAAATTTAACTATAAAGACTAAGCATTTTGCCCTTATTATTTCATTTTAATTGGCCTCTTTTTGCAATTCGGTGTACAAATAGTTTCGTATCCTACGGGGCAGAAAGCTACGAATTTCGTCCTCGTTATATCCAACCTGTAATCTTTTTTCGTCCAAAATAATTGGCCGGCGCACCATTTTGGGATGCTCCATTATTAATTTATACAATTCATTAAGCGGGAGAGATTCAATATCTATGTTTAATTCTTGGAACGCCTTCGAATTCGTTGAAATAATCTCGCTCGTCCCCTCTTCTGTCATGCGAAGAATCGATTTAATCTCATCGACTGTAAAGGGCTGAGATAAGATGTTTCTTTCCATATACTCAATTTGATGCTCTTCAAGCCAAGCTTTCGCTTTTCGGCAAGAACCACAACTCGGTGTGGTATACACAATCACCATACTTTTACACTCTCCTTCGTGTATTTTGGCAAGTATATTTAAATGTAATAAAAAATCTTACAGTTGCTATACTGTAAATTTAATCGTTACAGTTCATTTTGTCAATTGTAAAGTTTTGGTTTTAATTTATGATAAACCCCTTGACAGCTCTTGTTGGGTTCCTCCAATGAGACTGTTTTAAAGGAAATAGATTAAAATGGAGCTATATTAAAAAGGAGGTTAAATAGTTACTTGCATTCAATAAAAATCCTAAATATTCCATCACTGGATCTAGCATCCTAATGACCATTTCATTTCTTTTATGATATATTTCTTATCGTAGTCGATGAGCAAACAAACATGAAATGGTGAGTAATCGCGGCTCATGTTTACATGAGTTGAGGAAAGTCCAGGCTCGCCCGGTGCTGAGATGCCCGGAGTGTTCGTGCCATCTGCAAAGGTGGGCAGCAGACTTCGTATCTGCTGACGGCGGAGAAATCATGCTAAGTCCTCAAGGATATGCTGAGAGTAACCTGAAAGTGCCACAGTGACGAATTCTTCTGGAAACAGAAGAAATGGAACGGGTAAACCCCACGAGCGAGCAACCCAAACTTTGGTAGGGGCACCATCCTGCGGGAATAATGAACCAAAGGGATGGATCGGTCTTCTAGACTGATAGTCATATGATTACACCTGTTGTGCGAGATTGGCATCGCTAGAGCACGCAGGAACAGAACCTGGCTTACAGCCATTTCATGCGCCGAATTCATCAACTGTTAGGGATATTATTCCCTCCGATTGTTCCATTCCTTATAATTACCCATAAGAAAGATCCTAGCCAATACTAGTATAAATATCTCTTACTGTTAACGAACCGTCTAAATAGTCCTGCCCATCCATGATGACATGCATCGGGACCACTTGACCATTATGTTTTTCAGCTAATTCTTCAGGTAAATTCGCACCACTCTCTGTCGACAAAATCAGTCTTCTCATTAATATCCTCCATTTCCAGATAAAAAACCGTTACTAGTCGTTCTTATTTTTATATTCTACTCCTGTAACTGCTAAACTAAAATTAAAAAGAAAAGTTAATTATAAAATAACCGACATTCATAATAGAATGTCGGCTAAACGTCACCAAAACCTAATTGGATATTACAATAATACTTACTTTAAGACATTGTTTTGACGATACCAACTACTTTACTTTTAGGAATAGTTGGATCATGTTGGACAATAAATGCCTTCGAAAATCGATCTAAATACGTCTCTTCATGTGATTTCGGAGTGAGAATAATGAGCTTTCGTTTTAGTTCGCTAACATACAAATCAAACACTTTTACTTTCCGGTGTTCGTCTAAAGCACTATCAAACTCATCAAGGACAATAAATCCAGGTGTCGTCTGGAGGTTTTGTAGAAGTGAGAGGGCAAATAATAGGGAACTTAAAGATTCCTCACCACCCGATACCCCTTTACCAACTCTACCGCCGCGCGCTTTAATACTCACATCTTCCATGGCACCACGATGACCTTCTTTCCGAGCCTTGATATACAAATTAAAATGTGTCCGACGTCTTCTGTCTTCATATGGCTCCCAACTTATTTCCCCTTCAAATTGGAACTGACTCATATAGAATTTAAACCGCTGCTGAAGCTCAAGAACACGCATATTAATCGTTGTTTCCAATTGATCCTTAAGATTTTCTGTTCTTTCTTTATCCTGATCAAGTAGTACTTTCGTCCGTTTATATTCATTATCCAAACGTTCATATTCCGATTTTACAGTATCATAATTTTCCTGGGCAGCCGGGTCTATATCCGCCTCCTGGCGGGCATTATCAAAAATAATTTTACCGTTTTCACGATTTTTCTTTAATTGTGATTCAGATAGGAAAGACTCAGATACACTACTTTTGGCAGATTCATCGTATATTTCGGATATTAACCTTTGTACATCTACCAATTCCTTAATAATTTTCACAAGTTCGGATTGGCAAGTTTCCTTGTCGTCAAAGTAATTCTTCTTTTGTTTTTCAATGCTTGAAATCTTTCGCCCGGCGTCCTCAAGTACATCATTTAGATTTCTAAGACCCCGTTCTGTTCTATTAATATTTCTTTCTAATTGATCAATATTTTCATTAAGTGCTTCAAGCTGCTTCTTCTGATTTTTAAGGTTCTCTTTTTCTTGCCCCAACTGATTTTGCAATCGATTCCGTTCTTCATACTTTACTTTCATTCTTCCGAGTTCTTCATATATTTTTGCTTCGTCGATTAATACCTTTTTCAAATTCTCTTGTTGTATTTGCAGCCTCATCAAACGATCTTTTTCTTGACCCATTTCATTGATGCTTTCATTTATTAAATCTTTTAGGTGTGATTCATCTTCAAACTTCTTTTTCCTTACTATTCTTTCATGTTCATTCGTCATAAACGCTTCAGATTCTTTGACTTGATGAATAATACTATTAAGCTCTTGAATAATCTTTGTATCAGCAGTGATTTGCTCATCCAATTGAGAAAGATTTTGAGAAAGGTCCCTTACAAGCTTCTCCACTTCCAGTTTGCGGATTTTTAAAGCTTTTACACTCAAAATATAACGTTCTTTTTCCTGTGGGCCACGTATTCCCATTGGATCAATCAAAATTCCATTCCTGATTGAAAAAGAACCTTGTTTAAAAAATTGCTCGACCCACCAAAGTGCTTTCATCGCATAAGTTAGAACTTCCTCATCTAACCCTTCCTTAACTTGTAAGTGCAAAGCCGGCAATTTTGTCAATACTCGGTCAGGAACCACCTTCATTAGCGGTACATGATAGAGATCGTTTGGAGGTATGACATCTTTTCCATTGAAAAAGATGGTATATTTTATTGCATCGTATAATTGTTCATCTTTTAGTTGTGAAGTCGCATCTAACTCTAGCAGTTCCCGAAGAGCAAAAGCCTTTACTTTCTGAGAAGCAAAAAATTTCATTGACTCTACTTGCCGTAATGATAAATCCCGATTCTCCTTTAGCAGCATTAATTCCTCTTTTAAAACTTTTAGCTTTTGTGTATCAGAGAAATAGATTTCTTTATTAGAAGTGACTCTTGCTTCAAGAGAACGAATCTTTTCTTGTACATCATGACTGCTTTTATATTGTAGTATTCTTTCATCATGAACTTTTTCTGATTTTTCATCGCGTTCAATCTCTTGTTGGATACTCGTAACTAATTCTACCTGCTTTTGCCAAGCATTATTTTTATCACTCAATTGCTCTTGGTTGTGCATAAATTCAGCATCTGTTTTTTCTTGCTCTTCCAAAAGCTTCTTAAGTGCTGTTTTTACTTCTTCTTCTGTTCTCGTTAATTGATTTTGTCTTTTTGTAATGGATTCTAATTCTTGGTCAAGTTCTTGAATCCGAGCTTGTAATTGTTTAATTCCCTCAGTTATTTTTTCCTGCTTTTGTTCTTGTTCATTAATCTCTAATTCTATTTGTTGGTACTCTGCTTTAGAAATAGCTAATTGTTCCATCGTGTGTTCTTTTAAGCCTTTATTAACAGAGAAATTATCCTTTTCTTCAGCAATCTCCTCTTCTAGAGTCAAAACCAAATCTTCTAATCTTTCAATTTCCTGCTTATAATGCGCTTCTAACTGAAATAGGGATTCAGCATAAAGCCTTCCACCTTCAAATAGTCGCTTTTGATTATCCAAAAATCGATCTAATGCAGACTTTTTCATAGAGAGTTCAGTTTTCATAAGCTTTACATTCGACTCGGCTATTCGGAGAGATTCCTCTGTGTCTTTTACCTTCTCCATACTTTCTTCCCAATCACGCTGCACTTGATCAATACCATGCATTTCACTAAAAATCCGGAACCGCTCCTCAGGATTCATGACAGCGAATTGGTTCACCTCTTGTTGGTACCATATCAAATAGAAGAGATCGGGATCCACTTTGTATTTATATGAAGATCCCTTTTAAAGGCGGTGAAGTTATAGAACCTATCCCCTGATGAATACTTAATGCTTTCTTCCCATTCATCGATATTATCACCAGTAGAAATACGAAACTCCTTTTTTATAGGCTGGCCTGGGTCCTGGATAATTTTCAAACTCAATTCCACAAAAGTAGGGGCATCAATTTTCATCCAGCCTTCATTTTTGAACAATAAGGAAATTCTAGCTTTCCATGTCAGGTCAGTCGGTAGATTACGGGACTTTAATCCTTCCACATCAACTTTCGAAGAATATAAAACAGCCCCCATACAAAAAGTAATCGTGGACTTCCCGGCACCATTTGGTCCGGTAATCATGACATGGTCATTCTCTCCTGATAAATCTAATAGAGTTGGTGGGTAGTCACGGATACCTGAAAAGGTAAGTCTCCATGGAATCATTCTTCATCACCCTTTTGATAGAGATTATATCGTTTGAAAAACTTTAACACTTCTTCTTTGTTCAGCTGATTGGATTGACTAAACTCAGCCGTCCGCCTTAAGAAAGAGTCTGTAAACATATGAACACCAATGGCGGTGAGTTGGTAAGCTTTTTCTTGAGAGTTTGTATCGTATTCTTCTATGGCACCAATTTTTTTAAGTGGGTCAATATTCAACAATAGTCGCTGATTCGCCTTTGTCGTTTCGTGACCAAAGGCATTTAAAAGTTGATCAAATAAAGTAAATTCATGTTGTAGAACTTCCTGTTGATAAAACATATATAGTAAGATGGACAAGCTTTCCTTTGTTAAGGTATTCCGTGCAGCTCTTGCTGGGACTCTCATCATGATGATTACTTGGTCACGTCGTTCATCATAAATCACTTTGATATATCGGTTAATTGCTTGGTTTACCCTAGTTAGAAAAGAGAAGAATTTCTCATCGTTTCCTTGGATATGAAGCAGCTTTTCCACTTCTTTTCTAGAAAGACCAAAGTTTCCAGATCGAATGGATGCTGAGGAAGAAAACAGAATATTCATAAAGGTCAATTCCTCTTCTTCTGTTAAAAAGCCCTTTAAGGATTGCATCACATTAAGTGGATTCACATTGACTTCGTTTCTATCATCTATCATTTCACTCTGGTTGTTTTTCTCTCTTGTTTCGTTTTCTGATAATGTTGGATCCATCGTCACGATTCATCCACTCCCATTTTCGTTCATATTTTGGTATTTCTACCTTTTCTTTCGGCTTTGTTACGGTTATTTTTTTGTTTCCGACTAAAGCTGCAACTGCTGTAATGGCATTAACAGCATCACTCCACTGTGTGGAAGTAGCCTCAATGACCAGTTGTTCCATTGGTGTTTCATCATGTTCGATTAAATAGGATTTAATCGCTTCAGTTTCAATCATTGACTTCGTCAGCTTCCATTGAGTTTCTCCCAGTAACTCTTCCATATCTTCGTCAGAAATAACTTCAGTTCTATATTCAAGCTCATCTTCAATTTCCTCAATTGAAATTGCTAACGGTTCATATGTTTCTAGATAGTGAATGGCCTCATCTATGGCTGCAGGGGCAATTGGTGCTGCGAACTTTATCGGCATCCACAAACCATCTATAGCTTCATCCTCATGCTGTCCTTGTTCCATGAAACTAAATAATTGATAAACATTTGGTACATCGGAATCCAGTGGAGGATCGTACATTTGGATAATAAAAGCACGGATCTTTTCTGGCTGAATTGTAAAGGACAATGGTGTTTTTTGCATATGAGTGAATCTCAGGTATTTATTAATCATTCCTAAGCTTAAATTTGTCCCTTCAGCAAGTACTGCGGTACCCTTTTGCATTAGATTTGATAGAACTAAACTATCTTCAACTGTTTGAAACAATCTAAACCGTTCCTGTAATTTGACTTCTAACTCTTCCATTAACTGGTGAATCACTTCTAACTGTGGGAGTGCATTTCGATCTGCCAGCAATTCAAGCTCACGTTCTTTCATGATTTGAATCGCATTCTCAACGTTACGAATCATACTAGCAATCTTATTTCCACCAGAAATTCCATTGTCATCATATGCTTCACTCAATTCAGCATCTCGTCTTGCTTGAAAGAGTGAACGGCCAATATCGTCTTGCATATAGTAAGCCAATGAATCATTAGCCAAACGGATCAAGGCATCCATCATCCGTTTCCCAACATCACGCATTTTCAGCTGCCTGGATTGTTTAGAAATCCAGTTATATTTAACAAGGACATTGACAATTTGCTCTACTTTTTTCTTTGACGGCGGTTCAGGGTCGTTATAGCGGTTTCGATAACGAAAATAAACCATTTCAGCATTTTCAATTGGATCATCTAAGCCTAAAGCTTCCTCATTTATCAATTGAATAATCTTAAGAAAACGTAGAATTTCTGCAGGTGATTGAAAGGCGTTTTGTGATCCTAAATCACTTAAGACACCCGATAAGGAGGCAATGTCTCTCATCGACTGGTGAACTTCGGGATTGGAATCATTTACCTTAAAAATTGAAATTAATGTTTGATCCACTTTTTCCATTCATCTGCACCTCCTAAAACCTGTTCCTGCTCAATTTTTCTGTCTTTCAGTAACATCTGCATATATGCCTCATAATCCTGCAGGTTTTCAAGGACCTCTTTTTTGTGTGTAATCCACTTAATGATACGGTTATATTTTTCCGAAACCGTCAGATACACTTCTTTTGCTATTTGTAACCCATCTAGGTCGTAATCACTCCATATCAAAACCTGCTGAATCTTTCCGTTTGTTAAAAGCTGTTGAATACAATTCTTATGAGAGGACCTTAGGTGTCCATCAATACATACAACCAGGGAATCTGTTTCTTCAAGAAAATTCTTGGCAGCTGCCAATCTAGTTAAAATCGCTCTATTTTCAACAATCCATAGGGTAGTTGAATTTGTCGTATATTCCTCTTCGGCGATTGATAGGTCTGTTAGTGAATGAACGGGTCCATAACGATAGTCCGAGAAAAGTCCCGTTATTTGTCCAGAAAAATATAGAGGAGTGATTTTTCCAAGACTCGTCATACCTAACCGTGCGGCTGGACAATTGGTCCATTCCTCTAATTGGTTGATATACGCGTCTTTATACTGATCGAATTCCTTTGAACCTCCAATTTCTTTATAATAACTAGCACCGATTTCCTTCCAGTCAAATTCATTTTTGTGAAAACAAATGTGTAAAAATGCTAAAATAAAATGGAGGAATTTTATTCTCTTTGATACAGACCATCCAGAAGGAAAGTGTGGCAATTCTTTAAGTTCGAAGGAGCTTTGTTGGCAAATCTCGTTTACAATCGATAGACATGAATGGTACCCTTTATCCCGCTTATTGGAAATATCAGGTTTGAAAATTTGAACTAGAGATTGTGCCATCCCCTTCCAATTGCTAAACTCTTGTTCTAATTTAACTTCTTTTGCTCGGATTTGGTTCTGTTGGTATTTATACAACCAATAACTCATTCGATAATGTATCACATCTGGGGTTTTTCCATCCTTTTTAAACCGAATTTCCTTTAGAATTAAACCTTGGTTAAACCATTCCATTGTGTTCTTTTCATGCTCATTTAATGAAACCTTTTTCTTTGGTGTAATGCCTATACTTAACAATTCATCGGCGACAATGGCTGACTCTTCTTTTTTCTCATGGTCAGCAATTATTAATAAACCAACAACTCGAAGCGTTCTTTCAGTCTGCTTAATTATTTTTAATTCAAAAAAAGAATCACCACTTGTTAACTTGTTGGTGTAGTCGATTCGCTCACCACTTTTTAATAGATAGGTATTTATATAACTCAATTCTTCTTGATTTATCATAGGTTTTCTCCATCCATTTAGTTAACTATATTTTATCAAAGTAATAGAGTCATGGTGATTGTAAATATTATGAAATCGAGATTGACAAGCACGGAGCAAAATCAGCTTTGTTCCAGATTGGGTATTTGAGAAACCCAAAGATACTCCAATCCTTTATTTTACACAGCAGCATGATTTATTCCGCATATTCCTATTTCCATACCTTCCATTAATTCACACCAAAGAAAGACATATTATTATTGATTTTTAACACAAACAATCATTCTTATAAACAATTCACAAGTGCAACAATTGACTCTTATTATGAAGATGATAAAGAAATTTTGCTGACAGAGTAAATACAAGAAACAGTTGAAGTGGTAGAGGTGAAAGAAGACAAACTTTCAGAGGATTTCTTAGAGTATACCCGTTAGCCACCCATGCAGCGGTAAATCGTCGCTGCACCACAAAGAATGAAAATGTATTAGAACCGTCAATAATGATTCTACGGCTGGGAGAGGAAGGTCGATTCACTATGGTGCGTTAGAGCCCATCCGTTAGTCTGACTCCTACGACCACGGTGCACCACTGACTGTCGCT
>NZ_JAGGQY010000068.1:0-6634 GCF_018613105.1 Bacillus sp. ISL-77 | reverse complement strand
ATGCCTTTTCACGATTTCCTTCGCCGTTTTGCTTCGCTACTATTTTAATTTTAGAATCTTTAATAGCTTCCTCAAACCCTTTAATACGGTCTGTTACGGCTGAAACAGGAGGTCCATCAATGATAGCAATGTTTCCTTTTCCACCTAATTGTTCAATGACATATTCTCCAGCTAGTTTACCAGCTTGATAGTTATCCGATGTAACAGTAGCATCAACACCACCTTCAGCATTCGTATCTACAGCGATTACAGGAATACCAGCGTCTTTTGCCTGTTGAACAGCTGCTGCAATTCCTTTTGTATCAACAGCATTTAATAAAATAACATCTACTTTTTTTGTAATGAAGTTTTCAATTTGAGAAGTTTGCTTTGCGAGATCATATTCTGCACTTTCAACAAAAACCTCTGCACTTAATTCTTTCCCTGCTTCTTCAACCCCTTTTGACATGGCAACAAAGAAAGGATTGGCCAAAGTACCCACAGTTAGTCCTATTGTTAACTTTTTGTCACCTTTTTGCTCTTTGTTATCTTTCGGAGATTCACTTGATGATTCACTAGCACTAGTACACGCAGTCATCACAACCATTACAAACATTAAAACTAGTATTAATAGCATTTTTACATTTTTTCTCATTATGATCCCCCTAGTTTTTATAAACTTAAAGATTACTTAAAGAAGTTAAATTTGTTATCGCTTTCAGTTTTAATTGCATCACCTCCTTAAAAATAGTTTTTAGGTTGTACAAATAGATCTATAAATCCTTTCTGCTAGATTATTAGGTATAAACCCCTCTGTTAGCGTTTTCATATCTTTGAAAATAAAACCATTTCAATGATTATTTTTGGAGTTTTATTTGAACGTTATTGCTCATTTATGATTGTTTTTGAATGTTTTAAGTTAATTCAGATTATATTATGACTGTTTTTAATTGTCAACAATTCCAGATTTATACAAAAATATATTAATATAGCTAAATATGAACTATTCAAATAGAAGTTCTCACACATCGTGGCATATATTTCAATGATGTTTGACAATCTTTTCTATAAAGAAAGGAATCTACTTTTTATGCTTATTTATTATATTGGTAAAATGCAACAAAAATAAAAAATGGATGCCCGCAAGGATTCGAAAATGTCTCACTAGGTTTCCATAAGAAATTAATTTTGTTTATATCACTTGAATTTCTGGACCACTATTCTCTTTTTTAAATGATAGTTTTATCGTTTTTGTAGAAGGCTATGACAGACAACGATAAATCAAAAACACCCTCTCCTACCAGAAAGGGTGTTTGGTTTATTTCTTTTGGGTTTGCAACGCACAGGCACCGTTCTCATAAAAAAACCTGTTTAGATTAAATCTACACAGGTTTTTGAAGCATATCTTTTGATTATATCACTTGAACTTCTTGTCCACTTTTCTCTTTTTTAAATGAAAATTTCATTTTGAAAAGACTTACAACAAAATAGACAATCGCTAGAATTAAAACGAGGGTCCAGATTTGAGAGACAAATCGTGTATCCCAGACACCTAAGAAATACAGCAAAGCTGGAATGGTCAGCGTTACCCATGACTGGACGAAAGCAACAATCCCAATGTACGTATCTATTTTCTTTTTAAGCGCATTTGATAAAAAGAACAGAAACCATAATAGTGCCCACATACCCCATGTTAATGCATTGACAACATCGTGAAAGTGAATAATCGATGTTAACGTATAGACGACTGCAATAATAGCGACCCATAAACTAAACCAGCCGAGACCGCTGCCATCAAGCCCTTTCAATACGGTTACCCCAACATATAAATAGGTTAAGCCAAATAGGAAAATAGATGCAACATTATAAAGTTCCCAATTATTTTGACCCGATACAAACATTAAGTAAGATGGGATTATAATTTGAATAATTCCAATGAATATATTAAAAACACCTACACTTTTTGCTTCTGCCTTCCCTAATAGCATAAGACTGTTTAAAAATAATACTGCACCTGAGAGAAATAAACCAACAAAACTCATATTAATAGTTGTGAAAAACTATTTTCACAACCTTCCCCTCCTTTTAGAAAGCAATACCCTCTCAACTAAGAAAAGAAATTGCTTTTTCAACATCATTTATTGCTCTTTCGTAAACTTTGTTTATGCCACGATACCTTTATTAATACGGGTTTAGACATTGATTCGAAAAACCACGATCATTACGAAAACAACCTTATTTATAAAACGATACTTACGATCACAGATGATAAAACACTAACTAATGTTGCTCCAAATAAAAGTTTTAGACCAAATCGTGCGACAGTGTTTCCCTTTTTTTCATTTAAGCTTTTTACGGCTCCTGCAACAATTCCTATCGAGGAGAAGTTTGCAAAGGAGACAAGGAAGACAGAAATAATTCCTAATGTACGCGGGCTAAAGCTCTCCTGTATTTTTGCTAAATCCATCATCGCTACAAACTCATTTGTGACAAGCTTCGTTGCCATAATTCCCCCAGCTTGGACAGCTTCTGAAAATGGAACTCCCATGATAAAGGCAAATGGTGAAAAAATATATCCTAAAATTTCCTGGAATGAAATTCCGAAAACCATATCAAAAACATTATTGATACCAGCCATTAAAGCAACAAATCCAATCAACATAGCACCGACAATGACGGCTACTTTAAATCCATCCATAATATATTCGCCTAACATTTCAAAGAAGCTTTGCTTTTCCTCTTCTTGAATGATGAGGATATCTTCGTCTTCTGGCACAGTATATGGATTAATAATCGATGAAATAATAAATCCGCCAAATAGGTTTATCACAAGTGCTGTCACAACATATCTTGGTTCAATCATTGTCATATACGCACCGACAATGGACATCGAAACGGTTGACATTGCGGAAGCACATAATGTATATAGGCGATGGGCAGGCAGCAGGCCGAGCTGCTTTTTAACCGTAATAAATACCTCTGATTGACCAACGATCGCGGAAGCTACGGCATTGTATGACTCTAATTTACCCATACCATTTACTTTACTTAACAATAAGCCTATTGCTTTCATAATGATAGGGAGTATTTTAAAATGCTGGAATATCCCAATTAATACTGAAATGAACACGATTGGAAGTAATACATTAAGGAAGAACGACATTTCACCTTTATTCGCAAGCCCGCCAAACACAAAGGAAATACCGCTGGCTGCGTATTCTAATAATTTACTAAAAACGTCAGCAAATCCTTTAACTAAAACTAAACCAAATTTTGTATTTAATAACAATGCTGCTAAAATTACTTGAATGATGACCATTAGGATAATCGGTTTGATTTTAATATTTTTCTTATTATTACTCGCAACAAAAGCAAGTCCAAAAACAACAAGTAATCCAATGATGGCTATGATGTATTTCATGATTTCCTCCACAATGATGTATTTTATTCTAAGATGTAAATGATTCCGAACCTGACTACAGGGCTATCCCAAACAGATTACTTTCTTTAAATCCTTTAAGAAAAAGATACCTGGTTATTCTTTGTTAATATAGCTGCAATGACTTGAAAGTTTGAATATGGCGAATAGGCTTGTTTCCGAGCCTCGACCGCTTGATCAATTAATTTATTATTCTCCATTCATGATTTTTCTATAAGAAAGCAAATAGCCTGAGACTGACCAACAAGCCAACCTCGTCAGGGATTAATGGATTTCTGTATAAATAAGTGTTGGTTGAGCTACTTTTTCTTCAACTAGTTTGTAGGCTGCGTAAATTTTCTCGATGACTTCTTGAACATTCTCACGATTACTGTGGATCGTCACAAGTGCGTCACCCTGTTGGACAAAATCGCCTACTTTTTTGTGGAGAACAACGCCTACTGCCAAATCAATGACTGATTCTTTAGTGATGCGTCCAGCTCCTAACATCATTGCGGCAATCCCAATCATCTCGGCAGTGATTTCAGCAACACATCCTGTTTTTAGGGCTGGTACTTCGATCGTATATTTAGCTGTAGGAAGTTTTGTAGGATCATCAACAACAGAAGCGTCTCCACCTTGGGCAGCAAGGAATATTTTAAAGGATTGTAATGCTTTTCCGTTTCGGATCGACTCTTCCAACATTTCACGCGCTTGTTGCAAATCGGCTGCTTTTTCTGCTAGGACGACCATATGGCTGCCAAGTGTTAAACATAATTCATGTAAATCCTCTGGACCTTGTCCACGAAGGGTATCAATTGCTTCTTTCACTTCTAAAGCATTTCCTACGGCAAACCCGAGCGGTTGGCTCATATCAGAAATGATCGCTTTTGTCTTCCGTCCCACACCATTTCCAATGTCCACCATTGTCTGTGCCAATTCTTTCGCATCGTCGAGATTCTTCATGAAAGCCCCACTGCCTGTTTTCACATCAAGAACAATCGCATCTGCTCCTGCGGCAATTTTTTTACTCATAATTGAGCTTGCAATAAGCGGAATCGAATCGACTGTAGCGGTTACATCCCTTAAGGCATAAAGCTTTTTATCTGCAGGTGTTAAATTGGCACTTTGGCCGATTACAGCAATTTTATTTTTGTTCACTAAACGAATAAACTCGTCATTTGTAATTTCAACATGAAAACCTTTAACTGATTCTAACTTATCAATCGTGCCGCCGGTGTGCCCAAGACCTCTGCCAGACATTTTGGCAATAGGTACCCCAACAGAGGCGACTAATGGTGCTAACACAAGTGTGGTTGTATCACCAACACCGCCAGTACTATGCTTATCTACTTTAATTCCTTCAATTCCGGATAAATCGATTTGGTCCCCAGAGTTAACCATCGCTTCCGTCAAATAGACGCGTTCTTCTTTGGACATTCCTTGGAAAAATACCGCCATTGAAAATGCAGACATTTGATAGTCAGGAATACTTTCGTTGGTAAATCCATTTATTAAAAACTGAATTTCTCCGTTTGTTAATTCAATACCATTACGTTTTTTCTCAATAATATCAACCATTCTCATATGGTTTTCCCCCTAAATTTAGGTTAAAGTCTTTTTTTAATATTTTAAAGAAATTTAAGATCATTAAAGTTACAAACAGTTCAGCTGCTAAATACTAGTAGAAATCTGACTAATAACTTCTTGAAAGCTTGGTTTGTGTTTTCCCAAAGCGAACGCTTTCATCTATCCTTTTATTATTTTAAAATAACTATAGCATAAATGGTGAACAAATGTTAATTGATATTTGAACAAAATTTAAATTTATTTTTTACCATATTCGCCATCTTCGTCCTAAATAACATTCATATCAGCAAATATGCACTATATTTAAGAATTTACTGAACTTTTGTAAAAGTACACTAGAAAAATTGTAAAGTTCAGCAATTTAAAATGACCCTTGCCATTTCATCAAATAATTCAACTGGGTTTGCAAAACGATTGGAGTTAAAAGCGGGAAATGGATGATCTACCGATATATCCGATCGCGGAAAGATGGAGATAGATAAGAAATGAGGTGAAATGGGTGTTTTAGCTGTAGATAGGAACCACTTCTCTTTTTTTAAAAAGCTTTGTTAATTAACCTTGTTGCTATTTTTACATTTACGAAAAAGGGAGCTTTCGCGGTGCATAAAAGAACGTTCCATTGACCGTTTGAGGAAAACAGAGTAGTCCCTCGGGCATTGAAACATCGTTAGAGTGACCGTTCGATTAAAAAAAGCATTCACCTGGGCACTGTAACACCGTTAGAGTGACCGTTCGATTAAAAAAGCCCTCACTCGGGCACTGTAACACCGTTAGAGTGACCGTTCGATCAAAAAAAGCCCTCACTCGGGCACTGTATCACCGTTAGAGTGACCGTTCGATGGAAAAAAGGCCCTCACTCGGGCACTGTAACACCGTTAGAGTGACCGTTCGATCAAAAAAAGCCCTCACTCGGGCACTGTATCACCGTTAGAGTGACCGTTCGATCAAAAAAAGCTCTCACTCGGGCACTGTAACACCGGAGGCTGAATCAGTGGTGTGCCTATATGGGGCATAACTCTTTTTTGGCAGGTTTCTCATTCTGATAATCGATTGCTACCTCATTCCAAACGGCAAATTTAAAACTAGTCGGGCTGCTATCCCTTTCGGAAAAGATCGTATATTAGGGGAAGAACATTTGGCTGTCAATTTTGTCAATAGCCCTTAAAATTGAAAACGTTTTAATTAGTTGGGGGAAATTCTAGTTATGGAAAGGTTGATAATAATATCTTGATTTTTCATAAAATTAAAAATAGTAGATGACCATGGGGACGGTTCTTGCGGTCGGCACTAACCTAATTAAAAACCATGAGAACCGTCACCATGGAGTCTGATCAGACCCATTTATGGACATTTCCACTTAGCGCACTCATCATTATTTCTGTAGTCGTTATGGTATTTGGTATGATATCGGGCCGCAATCGGTATGTATAAATGGCGAACAGTGATTGTCACTGTTCGCCATGTAACTCGATGTCTTTGGAGATGGTGTTCGGTTGAAGATCCCCCTTTATACTTTTAATAACCTTCAGCTGTAAAATCTAAGAGAGACGAGCTTTATGAACCTCTCTTTATGACCCGTGACCCTCTTTTTTCATGTGGACGAGCTTTATGAACCTCTCTTTATGATGATGTGACCCCCAAAAGTTA
>NZ_JAGGQY010000067.1:0-33710 GCF_018613105.1 Bacillus sp. ISL-77 | reverse complement strand
GAGAGCTGGCACTGCAAATCCTGGTTTTGGATTTGGGGGGACAGATCGAAACGGCCGAGAAGTTAGGAGCCGTAGCTGGACAATTTTAAGGCACACTCAGTTTTACAAACTTCTTCTGCATTATCTAGTTTTGAGGGAATGATTCCTCAATTAAATAGTCTGGCAGCAATGGCGAGAAGGTCACACCCGTTCCCATACCGAACACGGAAGTTAAGCTTCTCAGCGCCGATGGTAGTTGGGACACGCGTCCCTGTGAGAGTAGGACGTTGCCAGGCGGTATTATATGGAGGATTAGCTCAGCTGGGAGAGCATCTGCCTTACAAGCAGAGGGTCGGCGGTTCGAGCCCGTCATCCTCCACCATTTTTCTTTTACTATGCGGGTGTGGCGGAATTGGCAGACGCACCAGACTTAGGATCTGGCGCCGCAAGGCGTGGGGGTTCGACTCCCTTCACCCGCACCATAGTTTTTTGCGTTAGAAAAAACATCCATATAAGCGGAAGTAGTTCAGTGGTAGAACATCACCTTGCCAAGGTGGGGGTCGCGGGTTCGAATCCCGTCTTCCGCTCCAAACAGTGCCGGGGTGGCGGAACTGGCAGACGCACAGGACTTAAAATCCTGCGGTAGGTGACTACCGTACCGGTTCGATTCCGGTCCTCGGCACCATGTTTTTTCGAAGGTAAATTAACTCATCAAATATAGCGCCCAGTGCGTCATATTATCGGGAAGTAGCTCAGCTTGGTAGAGCACTTGGTTTGGGACCAAGGGGTCGCAGGTTCGAATCCTGTCTTCCCGACCATTCTTTATTTCAAAATATTTTGGGGTCTTAGCTCAGCTGGGAGAGCGCCTGCTTTGCACGCAGGAGGTCAGGGGTTCGATCCCCCTAGACTCCACCATAATAATATAATTTTTTTGGCGGTGTAGCTCAGCTGGCTAGAGCGCTCGGTTCATACCCGAAAGGTCGGGGGTTCGACTCCCTTCGCCGCTACCAAAAATACTATTATATGATTTTCTTTTTCCATGGAGGAATACCCAAGTTTGGCTGAAGGGATCGGTCTTGAAAACCGACAGGCGGGTAACACCGCGCGGGGGTTCGAATCCCTCTTCCTCCTCCAGTTTTATTATTTTTTATATGTGGAGGGGTAGCGAAGTGGCTAAACGCGGCGGACTGTAAATCCGCTCCCTCCGGGTTCGGCGGTTCGAATCCGTCCCCCTCCACCATGTTTAGGGGCATAGTTTAAAGGTAGAACTAAGGTCTCCAAAACCTTCAGTGTGGGTTCAATTCCTACTGCCCCTGTCAAAAAGGCACAAAAAAATTCCAAGTAAATACTTGGGATTTTTTTGTGCCTTTTTTTATATTTCCACTTTTTTATTGTCTCTGCTAGTTTATGCTTGCTCCTTCAACCCATGGTGTGCTCAATGAACACACCATGAGGACAAATTTTGTATTGTGTTTAGCATTTTTGTCTTCATGAACAGCTCAACACCCTATGAAGACCAGAATGGCTTTCTTTTTGGCCCCCCTTTCTCGTCGATAACGGCGGGGTTTCTTATTTACTTTAAAAAAATAGTTTAATATTTTGTAAAAAAATATAAAACTTATTGTTTCGGTTTATAACATAATGTAATATACTATATATAAATAAGTATAACACATTTGTAATGAATCTATTGAATATAACATATTTAATGTAGATAAGGGGGGGTAATTATTAAATTATCTAAACGTCAGGATGAAATCCTCCAGATTGTTAAACAAAACGGGCCCATTACAGGAAAAGACATCGCAGAGAAGCTTTCATTAACAAGAGCTGCACTAAGACCCGATCTTGCCATTTTAACGATGTCAGGTAACTTAGATGCAAGGCCACGAGTAGGTTATTTTTTTAATGAAAGCTTTGAAGCAAAGCAACAGGCTAAAAGGTTTATCCACCAAAAAGTAACGGATTATAAAGCCCATCCAATTGTCGTTGAGAAATCAACCTCCGTGTATGATGCGATCGTTCAGCTCTTTTTAGAGGATGTGGGCACACTTTATGCGGTTGATACAAAAGGACATCTAGCAGGGGTTGTTTCCCGTAAGGATTTGCTCAGAGCATCACTAGGAAATCAAAATCTAAATGAATTACCTGTCAGTGTCATCATGACTAGAATGCCAAATATTATTACAATTAATCCTGAAGAGACCTTGCTCGAAGCAGCCAAAAAGATGATCCATAATCGCATTGACTCTTTACCAGTTGTTAAGGAAATAGAGGAGCAAAAAAGTACATATTTGCTGGTAGGAAGAATCACCAAAACCACCATAACGCGGGCATATTTAGAAATCATGGAAAACAATTCAAACTAAGGAGAGTGGCTGCCATTTTGGTACAGAAAGAAGTTGTCTATGTTGTATCTGACTCAGTAGGTGAAACAGCTGAGTTTGTAGTAAAAGCAGTGGCAACACAATTTAATGGCGGGCAGGTAGAAATTCGCCGTAATTCCTATGTGGATGATTTTGAAGATATTGAAGATATCATTTTACTAGCAAAAAAGGGACGGACGATTATTGCCTATACGATCGTTATTCCATCATTAAAAGAGTATTTAGATCGACGTGCAAAAGAAGAGAGCATTTTTGCTGTAGATTTACTAAGTCCATTGATGAATGCGTTTGAAACAAGCTTCAATAAACAGCCGAACCATCGACCTGGATTGATGAGAAAATTGGACGAAGAATACTTCCGGAAAATTGAAGCAATTGAATTTGCAGTTAAGTATGATGATGGGCGTGACCCAAGAGGGATCATAAAGGCGGATATTGTTCTAGTCGGTATCTCACGTACATCTAAGACCCCTTTGTCTATGTACTTAGCACATAAACGTTTTAAAGTGGCCAATGTTCCTTTGGTTCCAGAGGTGCCACCGCCAGATGAATTATTCGAAATACCCCGTAAGAATTGTATTGGTTTAATAATTTCACCAGATAAATTAAATGAAATTCGCAAGGAACGTCTAAAGGCTTTAGGGTTAGCCTCACAGGCTAACTATGCAAGCTTTGGGCGAATTCTTGAGGAACTTGATCATGCTGAAAAAGTGATGAAGCGCTTAGGCTGTCCTGTTATTGATGTATCAAATAAAGCTGTTGAAGAAACAGCCGGCTTAATTTTAGACGTGTTAAAAAAGGAGAGGAGCTACTAATAATGGAAAAATTAGTTTATTTATTTCATGAAGGAAATGGCAATATGAAGGGGTTACTTGGGGGAAAAGGGGCAAACCTAGCGGAAATGACGCGTATTGGTCTTCCAGTTCCGTATGGTTTTACAATTACTACACAGGCTTGCAATGCATTCTATGAAGCTAGCAAAACCATTCCAACAATTGTTGAAGTCCAGACTTTAGAAGCCCTGACCCGTCTTGAAGAAAAAATGGGCAAAAAGCTAGGTGACCCAAAAAATCCTTTGCTCGTTTCCGTACGTTCTGGTTCTGTTTTCTCCATGCCAGGCATGATGGATACCATCTTGAATCTTGGAATGAATGATGAAACCGTTATCGGAGTAGCAGAATTAACCAATAATCCACGGTTCGCTTATGATTCCTACCGTCGTTTCATACAGATGTTTAGTAATGTTGTACTAGATATCGATACCTACTATTTTGAACAATTATTAGAAGAAATACGCGAGGAAAAAGGCTATTCCTCTGACCCAGAAATGAGTGCTGATGACTGGAAAGAAGTGATTATTGGCTATAAAGGAATAGTCAAAAAGCATAAACGAAAGGATTTCCCGCAAGATCCCAAAGAGCAGTTATTCCTTGCCATCCATGCAGTCTTTAACTCTTGGAATAATCAGCGTGCGATTGTCTACCGCCGCCTTAACAAAATTGCTGACCATTTAGGAACAGCTGTAAATATTCAAAGTATGGTGTTTGGCAACATGGGGAATGATTCAGGCACAGGTGTGGCATTCACAAGAAATCCATCGACTGGTGAGCATGTCCTTTACGGTGAATATTTAATCAATGCCCAAGGGGAAGATGTTGTGGCAGGGATTCGTACTCCACAGCCAATCGCTACTTTAAAAGATGAAATGCCAGGAGTATATAAGCAATTCACTGATACTTGCAAGCGCTTGGAACAGCATTACGAAGAAATGCAAGATATCGAATTTACGGTGGAAGGTGGTAAGTTATTTATCCTGCAAACCCGTAATGGAAAAAGAACGGCGCAAGCAGCGATTCGAATCGCCGTGGAAATGGTCGAAGAAGGAATCATTGATAAAAAGACGGCATTGCTACGTGTTGACCCGGAACAATTAGATCAACTGCTGCATCGCCGGATTGACGACAAATTTGAGAAGAGAGTTTTAGCAAAAGGCTTGCCAGCATCACCAGGTGCAGCGACAGGTCAAGTCGTGTTTAATGCCGACGAAGCAGAGCAATTAAACAATGATGGAAAAAAAGTAATTCTTGTTCGTCCTGAAACCACTCCAGATGATATCCATGGTATCGTTGCATCGCAAGCAATTTTGACTAGCCGTGGCGGCATGACAAGCCATGCTGCAGTAGTCGCTCGTGGGATGGGGAAAGCGTGTATTTGCGGATGTGAAGCATTAAAGATAGATCTGAAAGCTAAACAATTTACAATTGGTGAGACAGTTATTAATTATGGAGATATCATAACGATTGATGGCTCTACTGGTGAAATTATGCTTGGGGAGATTCCAATGATTGACCCAGAACTATCGGATGAGTTCCAAATGTTGCTTGCATGGGCAGACCAAGAGCGTAAATTAGGGGTCCGTGCCAATGCAGATAACCCAGAGGATGCAAAAAAAGCTTTTGAATTTGGCGCAGGCGGAATTGGCTTATGCCGAACTGAACATATGTTTATGGATTTAAAACGGATTCCAACCGTGCAAAAAATGATTCTTGCTGAAAATTATAATGAGAGAATGGAAGCTTTGAACCAGTTATTGCCAATGCAGCAAGGGGACTTTGAAGGAATCTTCGAAGCTATGCAAGGATTACCTGTAACTATCCGTTTACTAGATCCACCATTACATGAATTCTTACCGGATAAAGAGGAACTGTTAGTGGAAGTAACGAAGCTTCAAATCTTAGATCCACAATCACCAGAATTGAAGAAAAAAGAACAATTGCTGAAAAAGGTCCGCCAATTAGATGAGTTTAACCCAATGCTAGGCCACCGTGGCTGCCGTCTTGGGATGATTTACCCAGAAATTTATGAAATGCAAGCAAAAGCCATTTTCTATGCAGCAGCTAAGCTCGCTGACAAAGGCATCGAAGTGCAACCAGAAATCATGATTCCTTTGGTCGGTCATGTGAATGAATTAAAGGATATGCGTAAATTAGTGATTGATGCGGCATTTCTTGTTCAAGAAGAAACCGGAAAAAGCTTCAAGTACACGATTGGAACTATGATTGAAATTCCGCGTGCTGCTTTAACTGCGGATAAAATTGCCGAGGAAGCTGACTTCTTTTCGTTTGGAACCAATGATTTAACACAAACAACATTTGGTTACAGCCGTGATGATGCGGAAGGCAAGTTCTTGCAAGCTTATATTGAAAATAAAGTGCTCCCGGAAAATCCGTTTGCTGTCCTCGATCAAGACGGCGTAGGTAAGCTAGTTGAAACAGGCGTGAAGCTTGGCCGTGGAACAAAACCGTCTTTAAAAACAGGTATTTGCGGCGAGCATGGCGGAGAAAAGAGCTCGATTGAATTCTGCTACAAAACCGGCCTAGATTATGTCAGTTGTTCACCATACCGCGTACCACTAGCACGTTTGGCTGCAGCACAAGCAACCATTCGCCATGAACAAAATAAACAAGAAGTTTTTACAACAGCATAAAGGAAGAACGAGGGATGTTGCAGTATGCACCATCCCTTTTTTTTGTGATGTAATTGGATAGACGCCCATTTTATGCAAATACTATAAAAAATTATTTTAAAGGGGACTTACAATGGGGGCTATTGAACGCAGCGGTTATCGATTTGTACCAGAATTTAGTGTCATTCAGCAAAATGGGGCCATTCATGTATATAATCAGGATAACTTCATCGAGGAAATTAAATTTCACTTCTCAGGGAAGTTTCCTGAACTGGATCAAATCGAAGACCTAGTGGATCAATATTGCAGCCAGCATCAACTTTAAAACCGAATGCTTGTTCGGTTTTTTGTTTTGTGATAGAATGGACTTAACAAAACATTTTCTAGAAAAGGAGGGAAATAAATGAATAAAATAACCACTATATACCCTCAAGCGATAGAACATACAAAATTGAAAGTGTATGAAGATATTAACCATTATTTCGAAACGAAAGAAACACTGCCAACCTTTGAACAATACCTAGCTGACAGAAATCATTATATTGAGCAAATTTGGACCAATGTTTGGCTAAATAAGTCGACCAATGATGTTCCAAGGAATGAAAAAAAGCAATATTTAACTGATAAAGGCTTCGAGGTACAGGGAATCGACAAAAAACTAATCAATAAGTTATTTAGGGATGAAATGCGAACCTATCATGTCTTTGATACGATGGGGTGGGTTCATGAAACATTTTCAGGTAAAGAAGAAGAGTGGGAGAAACAGTATCAGGAGGCGAAGGTTAATTTTATAAAACGAGAAGAACAAAAACAGCTTGAAGAACAGAAGCAATTGATCAGAAGTGAGATTGAAGATGCCGCTGTTGGGATCTTGGAAGAACAATATGAGCTGTTTTATTTATATGTTCGTTACTTCGTTGCAATACAACTAGTGGCTGACCTACAAAATAATGTAAAGTTTCAATCGGTTGATACCTTTGCATTAGAAGAAAAATTAGTGGATGAAGGTCATTTTAACCCCTCAGCCTATACAACTGTTGCCACCTTTTTTGAAGAATTGACAGGGGATATCCATAAAACTTTGAATTGGGGCAGGAGTTTTTATGAATATCAAACCTATTTTTTCGTTTATGAAAGCTTAATTGCTGACTATTTGTCTGAGCTTATTCCGGAAAAAATATTAGAGCAGCTTTCTGAAAAACTTAAGGATGATTTTCATGAAACCTTTCTTGAGAAACTATCGGCGTCCTTCGTAAAGGGCAGCATTGCTCAGGTTCTTTATGATGTCGAGGGTTATTTTATTGAGGATATCCAAGCTGAATACCTGTCGGACTTAATACGTTTGGCAGAAATACCTTTTGATGCAAAGGTTCATAAAGAAATTTTTGAAAAAGACTTCCAAGCGCGCGAGCAAAAACAAAAAAAAGCGCAAGAAGAACTCGAGCGGAAAAAAGCAGAAGAAGAGCGGATGATGAAGGAAATCTTTGCAACGGAATACGACCCTTCGTTACAACGTCAGGTCCGTTATGTCCTGCACATTGGCGAAACCAATACAGGGAAAACCCATCATGCGCTAGAAAGAATGAAAGATGCTTATCGCGGGTTATATTTAGCACCGCTTCGATTATTAGCACTTGAGGTATTTGATAAATTAAACGCTGAGGGGACGCCGTGTTCCTTAAAAACTGGGGAAGAGGAAAAAATCACCCCTGGTGCTAATCATATTTCCTGCACCGTGGAAATGTTTCATGAAAAAGAGTTTTATGAAATAATCGTCATTGATGAAGCACAAATGATTACCGATAAAGACCGTGGTTTTTCCTGGTATAAGGCAATCACGAAAGCTAATGCAGAGGAAGTCCATATCATAGGAAGTAGGAATTCAAAAACCATGCTGCTCCAGCTTTTAGGTAATTCCAATATCGAAGTTCATGAATACAGCCGTGATACTCCTCTTGAGGTTGAAACGAAGGAGTTTCATATTAAACACATTAAAAAAGGCGATGCGCTGATTTGTTTTTCACGAAGGCGCGTTCTTGAAACCGCCTCACGACTGCAAAATGACGGACATGCTGTCAGCATGATCTACGGCAGCATGCCGCCAGAAACAAGAAAAAAGCAAATTCAGCAATTCAACACTGGAAAAACAAAAGTCATCGTTGCTACAGATGCGATTGGAATGGGCTTAAATCTGCCGATTCGACGGATTGTTTTTTTAGAAAATGATAAGTTTGATGGGACTAGACGACGACTGCTGACATCACAAGAAGTGAAGCAAATTGCTGGACGTGCAGGTCGAAAAGGTATTTACAATATTGGCAAAGTGGCCTTTACTAGTGATATCAGAAAAATGAGAAACTTACTTTTGCAGGAGGATGAGCCTGTTCATACATTTGCAATTGCACCAACCAATTCAGTTTTTGAACGCTTTCAACGGTATTATCACGACTTAGGTACATTTTTTGAATTATGGGGGAAATTTGAAAGTCCAAACGGAACGAAAAAAGCTTCCCTTGCCGAGGAAAAGTCGTTGTATCAAATGGTAGCAGGTACTGAAATTGAAGCACGTTTATCCTTAATGGACCTTTATGGATTTTTACATCTGCCTTTTTCAAAAAATGAGCCAGTATTAACGAAGCAATGGGAAGAAAAAATGTATGCCATTATCCATGGGAGAGAACTCCCAGAACCGATTGTAAAGGAACGAAGCTTGGAGGAATTAGAACTCAGTTACAAAGCAATTGGACTTCATTTGTTATTTTTATATCGACTAGGAGAGCGAACGACATCAATCTATTGGGAGCGGCTAAGAGAAGAGGTCAGCGATAAAGTGCAGGACCGCTTAAAAACGGATATAAATAAATTCGTTAAAAAATGCAAAACCTGCGGAAAGAAGCTGCCATGGGATCATTCGTTTCCGACCTGTGAGGCCTGTTATGCAGCGAAGACTAGAAGATATCGATATGATGAATATTAAGAATAACCCGGTGTTCTGACCTTAGGAACCCGGGTTATTCTTCAATTAAAACCAAATTAATGTAAATATGTTAAAATAAAACTCTGATAATTCGTTCTATGAAAGTGAAGTGAAAATGAATGCAACTATCATTAACAGTGAGAGGCCCTGGTGCTGAAGCGGTTTCTTACCTTATAGCTAAAAATCCGAATAATCTATATGAGCGTGGAGAGAAAGGGTTGACTGTCCGTCTGGTCTACCCGACTTTTTCAAGCGAGGAAGTACAGTTTTTAATCTATGTTAAAACGGACCCAATTGACCTAGTAAAAAACTCACCTGATTCTTTTGATATTACCCATTACATAAATGACCGCGAGTTTGCGGCAAGCAGTATTTTTGTTTCCTCGATTCGTAAAGCGCTGGGGACTGCACTGAATGGGAAACCAGCAGAGGAATATGCTTCATGGGTCGAGCATTCCTTTGAAATGGAATTAACCTTTGGGCCGATTGCTACTGATTTGAGCAATAGGGAACTTGAAGCGTTATTTGCTCCAATGGGTTACACCCTCAAGATGGAATACGGGGAAAGTTTTATTCGCGAAAAAAACCTTGCCCGATTTATTACCCTGTTAGGGAAACAAACGCTCCAGAATGCACTTAAACATATTTCGATTTTAATTCCCGTTATTGATAACTATAAGCATTATTTTATTGACGAAAGAGAATTGGAAAAGTTGGACCGCTACGGGGAAGGATGGTTAGAGGTACATCCACAAAAGGCGCTGATTTTAAAACGTTCGTTACGGTTTCAAAAGGTGATTTCACAGTCAAGATTCTATGAAAAAGAGACGAAAACCGAGGAGAAGCATGAACCTCCGAAAATCCGTTTAAATGACCTTCGTTACGAAGCGATTATTAAATATATTGAGGCCCTGCCAAAAAAAGCCACCATTGTTGACTTTGGTGCTGGTGAAGGGAAGTTATCTGTTCAGCTGGGATTTATTAAAGGGGTGCAAGAGATACTTTCTGTTGAACCATCGAATAAAGCTCGGTTAAAGGCATTGGAACGATTCGACTTTGAAAAGGCGAAACGTGAATTTGTAGAACCCAAGTCCTTAGCAGGATCGTTATTTTATTATGATGAACGGTTGATTAACAAGGATGTCATGGTTTTATGTGAAGTGATTGAACATATTGATGAATACCGGTTAACAAGGGTATTCGAGACGATTTTTAAAGACTATCGACCAGAAGTGTTGATCGTGACCACGCCTAACCAAGAATACAATGTTGTCTATGATATGAATGAGGAAATGAGACACCACGATCATCGCTTTGAATGGACAAGGGCTCAGCTTCACCAAAAAGTGGAAGCTTTGACAAAAATCTATCCATACCAAGTAAGTTATAAAGGCATCGGTGAAGAAAACCAACTATACGGGCATCCTACTCAAATGGTTATTTTCAGAAGGGAGGAGGGATGATGGCGAAAATTAATTTGCCTCATGCGGGTATCGTCTTACTTGTAGGCCCGTCCAATTCGGGTAAAACGACTTTAATAAATCAATTAATGCAAGAACAACAGATTTATGCATCGGAAGTAGTAAGTTCCGATCAGTTCCGTGTTTTAGTTAGCGATGTTGAATTTATTGATTGGAATCGGCGACCTAAATATGAAGCAGATGCTCTTTTTAATGAATACCAACAAATTTCAAAAGAAGCTTTTGAAGCGATGGATTATATCATTGCCAAACGTTGCCGCCTCAATAAATTAACCTTTATCGATGCTACTCATTTACGTGATTACGAGCGTGAGAAATACCTGCAAATGGCAAAGAGGTATCATGTTCCGGCCATTGCAATCGTGCTGAATTTGGCAGAAACTGAACTACTCAGACGTGACTTAGAGAGGGATTTCCCAAGAGGTAAAAACCGTATCAAGCAGCAATACCAACATTTCAAGAAGACGCTTCGCTCCATTAAAAAGGAGGGCTTTCGGCGCTGCTACATATTCGGTGAAGAAGAATTGCAAGTCTTAAATGTGAACCGACTTGGTAATCCATTACTAATTGATGTTGGCAATGGCATTGATTTTATTGGGGATATTCACGGATGCTTTGAAGAGTTTAGCGAAATCTTGTCAAAGCTTGGTTATATAGAAAATGAAGAGGGTTATTTTATCCATCCAGAAGGGCGGAAAATCCTTTCCCTTGGGGATGTGATGAGTAGGGGACCTCGTTCGATCGAAACGCTGCAATTTTTTCAAAAGCATGTGGCAGCAGGACTTGCCTATATGATTGACAGTAATCATGGTTGGAAAATCGCCCGCTGGCTTGACGGTAAGGATGTTACGCTTGCTCATGGTGATGAAAATGTAAAGGCTGAATTTGATGAGTATGAAGGTAAATTTGGTAAAGATGAGGCCGATCGTTTAAAGGAACAAATAAGAGACATGCTGTTAGAGGCTAAATCACATTACATTATCCAGAAAAATGGAGTCAACGTCGCTGTTGCAGTCCATGCAGGAATCAAAGACCATTATATCGGCAAACAATCGCCGCGCATTTCCGATTTCTGTCGTTACGGAGACTCGGATGGCCTTGACGAAAACGGCAAACCCGTCCGAAAAGATTGGTCAATTACTCATCAGTCCAGCGAACTTATTCTTTGGGGGCATGATCCTAGAACTCAGCCATTATTGGTTAATAACACCCTTAATATTGACCAAGGAGTTGTTTTTGGTGGCAACCTAACGGCATACTGTTTTCCGGAAAGGAAATTTGTTTCTGTCAAAGCGAAAGCAGATTATGCAAATGTGCCGGACAATCCATTAAAGGTATTGGAAAGTAAAAGGCTGGCACCGCCCAATATCGCAAAATTTTTAGAAGGATATTCGGTATTAACGGAACTGTATGGGGAGATTGCAATTTATGCGGATAGTACGAAATCAGCACTGGATGACCTTTCCCATTACACATTGCCGCTTGAGGAGATTGTCTATCTTCCACCGACGATGAGCCCGACACCGAAACCATCGAGTTTAGCAGGATACTTAGAGCATCCGATTGAAGCATTTGAATACTATCAGGCGAATGGTGTTGACACGATGGTTGTCGAGAAAAAGCATATGGGCAGCCGCGGCATTTTGTTTCTTTTTAAAAATAAAGAAACCGCAAAAGAGTATATCGGCAGGGAAACATTAGGTTCGATATACACGCGGACTGGCCGGGCCTTTTTCAAAAAAGAACTGGAAGAACAAATATTACAAGTATTAAATATTGACTTGAGTGGTTATTTTGAAAAATACAAAACTGATTTTGTCCTGATGGACGCTGAGATCCTTCCGTGGAATCTAAAAGCAAAAGAATTAATTATGAATCAATATGCTCATGTTGGTGAGATGGCATTGCTTGATCGCAGAAAATTACAGAAGCAGTTGAAAAAAGCTTTGGATAACGGTAAGGATGTTTCAAGTTGGCTCGAGGAAACGGATGAAAAGATACTCAATGCCCAAGTGTTTAACGAAGTGTATCAAAAGTATTGCTGGGAAACGGAAGGTTTAGCGGGAATTGAAATTGCTCCTTTTCACACACTTGCCCACAGTAATGAAACCTTTTTCGATAAACCGCACACGTGGCATATGGAGAAAAATAAAGAATTTAGCGTCCTTTCGGATTTGTTCGGGGAAACGGAATATCGAATTGTTAACGATGAAGACTCCATGAAATCAGCCATCGAATGGTGGGAAGAAATGACGGAGGATGGACATGAAGGCTTTGTTGTCAAACCGGAGTCTTATGTGGCACGACATAAAGGCAAGCTTTTACAGCCTGCCATTAAAGTAAGAGGCCGAAAGTATCTGCATATTATCTACGGCATCGACTATTTACAACCAGAAAATCTTTCCCGTCTTAAGCTGCGAAATGCAGGTAAGAAACAACGAAATGCCCTAAAGGAATTTGCCTTAGGTGTGGAAGCGGTGAATCGTTTTGTTAGAAAAGAGTCACTGGAGCGCTACCATGAATGTGTGTTAGCTGTCCTGGCGCTGGAATCGGATCCGATTGACCCGCGACTATAGGTATAGGAAGACGAACTTGTCAGTCGGCAAGTTCGTTTTTCTATGTGTAATAACTTATCAGCTTTCGCCCATATGATAGTAATGAAGGAGTGTGAGAAGATGGCTGTTCATGTTGTTATCGCAGGTGAAAATTTGTGGGCGATATCCACGAGGTATGGGGTTTCAATTCAAACGATTGTAGAGCTAAATGGGTTACCTTCAGCAAGTTCCATCGTCCCGGGTCTTGCACTTTATCTTCCGGATATCTTGCCTCCACTCCGCTACTATCAAATTAAAGCAGGCGATCACATCTGGCAGCTGGCTCAACAATTTAGGGTCGATCCTTCGGTTATTCTCGCTGCAAATCCAGGGATTAATCCCAACCTGCTCGTAATCGGCCAAATCATAAATGTTCCCACTCCAATAAGAGTATCTCTCGAAACACTAGGGTTTTTAGTGCCATCATCTGAAAGTGCAAACCTTGCCACAATTAATAGTTTAGCTAACCAATTAACCTATTTAGCGATTGTTGCTTATTCGTTTACAGAGGAAGGCTATGCGTTTAATGTGAGCGAGGATGCAGCCCTGGTTGCAAGAAGTAATCAATTGAAGATCATCCCATTATTGATGGTCCGAAATCTTGCCGGAAATGATTTCAGCGCGGAGTTGGCAGGGCGTGTCCTGGAAAATCCAACCTATCGGGGAAATTTGGTAGCGAGCTTGGTCAACTTAACCAGGCAAAGAGGGTTCGGTGGCGTCAGTATCGATTTTGAATTTATTCCACCGGCTAGACGAAATGATTTCAATTTATTTTTAACAGAATTAAAGCGCAGCTTAGACGGGCTTATTTTACAAGTAAATGTTCACGCCAAAACAGCTGATATTCCAACGAATCGAATCATTGGTGCTTATGATTATGTGTCGATTGGCAATGTGGCTGATATCGTGGCGGTGATGACCATGGATTATGGCTACCCGGGGGGGCCACCCGATCCGATTGCCCCGATTCCGTGGCTAGAGCAAGTGATTCAATACTCGGTGACACAAATTAATTCTCGTAAACTGCAAATCGCCGTGGCGTTATATGGGTATGACAAGGTTGTTGGTACGAATTCAACCCAAGCCTTTTCGGTACTTGCTGCTCAAAATAAAGCGATATCACTGCCTGAGAACATCGAGTTTGATATCACGGCTAGGGCACCTTGGTTTCGCTACTGGCAGGGTAATGAGGAGCATGTGGTATGGTTTGAAGATATTAGGAGTTTTATAGAAAAGTATAGGTTAATTGATATGTATCAATTAGCTGGGATGACTTTTTGGCAAATAAGTTTGCCGGCACCGCAGAATTGGGATTATCTTAGTAAAAATATCAACGTGGTGAAGAGAATCGTATAAAATTACACCTTATTCTTGACAGTGTTGCGGGTGAATTTTGTCTTTGTGCCATTTTGAAGGGGTTTTGTGCCATTTTGGGATAGTTTTGTGTCATTTTCACCAGTTTTTGTGCCATTTTCAATGGGTTTTGTGCGTTTAGACAAAAATTGGAAATTTTGCGGTTGTCCAATAAAAAAACATCGATGATATTATTTGTTATTTTCGGACAAACTCTAAGGAAAAAGGAAAGGCAGGAACCAAAGCTTGATTAACAAACTTAAATATTACACCCTCATCTTCATTACGGTGCTTGCCGTATTCGTTCCTTCTATAAAAGCAACTGCCATGGAAAATATGGCTCAGCAGATAAATAACCTAATAAATAACGAACCTGCGTTAAAAGGAGCAATTGCCGGCATAAGCATCCGTACGGCTGCGGACGGAAAAATCATCTATGCCCACCAAGGCGACGTCCGCTTAAGACCTGCTTCCAATATGAAACTATTAACAGCTGCAGCTGCCCTTACTATCCTCGGAGAAGACCACACCTTCACGACGGAGTTACATACGGATGGCACGGTAAAAAAGAAAACTCTTAACGGAAATCTATATTTAAAAGGGAAGGGAGATCCAACTTTATTAAAATCTGACTTTGATAAAATGGCTGAGGACATTCAGAAGCGCGGCATCAAAAAGATAAAAGGAAATCTTGTTGGAGACGATTCCTGGTATGATAATGTCCGCTATTCACTCGACCTCCCTTGGAGCGACGAAACGACCCATTACGGCGCACAGATATCCGCACTCACCGCCTCACCGACCAGAGACTTTGATTCAGGATCGGTCAAGGTACTCGTGCAGCCCGGAACAAAAAAAGGTGACAAGCCGATCGTGAAAATAACCCCGAAGACAAATTATCTAAAAATAAACAACCACGCAGTAACTGTTCCGGAGGATGGTAAAAAGGATATCACCATCGAACGGGAACACGCGAGGAACATCATAACCATCGAAGGAACCATCCCAACAAAGGCAAAAACGGAAAAGGAATGGATTGGAGTCTGGGACCCCACTCGATATGCCGTGTCCCTTTTGAACCAATCCTTAACAGAACACGGGATACAGGTGACAGGAAAACTAAAAATAGGATTGGTGCCTGACTCCGCAAGAATTTTAACGACACATCAATCGATGCCGTTATCTGAGCTGCTGGTTCCGTTTATGAAACTGAGCAATAACGTCCATGCTGAAATATTAATTAAGGAAATGGGCCGGGTAGTGAAAGGGGAAGGAAGCTGGGAAAAGGGACTAAGCGTTTTAAAAACTGAGATTACAAAATACGGGGTTAACCCCAACACATTGGTGCTAAGGGATGGTTCAGGCGTTTCTCATGTCGACCTGATTCCAGCCAACCAGCTGACGCAGCTGTTATTTGCCGTCCAAAAGGAAAAGTGGTTTCCTAGTTATCTTCACTCATTACCTGTCGCCGGTGAAAGTGAAAAGATGGTCGGCGGAACTTTAAGAAATCGGATGAAGGATCCTTTGGTTCGAGGAAAAGTTTACGCAAAAACGGGGACCATTTCAACGGTGAGTTCAATATCAGGCTACGTGAAAACAAAAAGTGGACAAACCTTAATTTTTTCAATCCTTCTAAATAACTTAATGGATGATTCAAAGGGAAAAAAGGTGGAGGATCTGCTGATTACTATTTTAGCCAATCAATAGGAATAACCCACAAAGAGGAAATTGTACTGCTCAAACACAAGTGGGGAAATTAATTTCTTGAAAATTTAAAGTATTGATTTTACTATTATTATAATGAATAAATAATAAAAAAGAGCTATACCATGGGAGAGTCCAATGAATATGAATAAAAAACAAGGACAGTTACTTTCTGAACGGTTTGAGGTAGCATACAACCAAGTACACGAAGCATTGAGGGATATCGTCCAAATAAATGATGACAGATTTGTTGTTCTTGTGAAGGTTGGCGCGAAAAAATATCAAATCATTGAGACTTATAAAAAAGATTTAGAGCAATATGCAAGGCTGCGGAATGCAATTGTCCATGAAAAAATGGAGATTGGTTTTTATATTGCCGAGCCCAATGCTAAAGTTGTTTCTCATATAGAAAAAATCGCCAATGTTTTTAGCCGTCCTAATTATGCACTGTCAATTGCTACGAAAAATGTAGTGTACTTTGATTATCGTGACAGTATCTTAAAGGTAACAGCCGCAATTAAAGAACACGGTATTCAAAGTTTCCAATCTATAAAAACAAAGAATGTGTCGGCTTACTTACAGCAAGTTCGATTGTGAAATGGATGTCACAAAATATGGAGAACAGCTATGTCAATCTTTCCGATATCCATGTGTCAGATATAATGACATATGAGAAGGAACATCCGATAGAAATCGTCCCAAAAGATATTAATATTTTTGAGGTTGGGAATATTTTTGAAAAAGCACATAAGAAGAAGCGGAAAATAGAAGGTGTCATTATCACTGAACATGGGAAAGCGGGCGAGTCCCCCCTTGGCATAATCACTGCTTGGGACCTTATTCAAATTGATTACACGGTTGAGTAATCATAAAGTTCTCCTACCTTGGAGAACTTTTATTTTTGGAAAAAAAACAAGCATACCGCTCAGGCATGCTCGTTGTATTAGGCTAATTTTGCTTAAAATTCAAACTCGCTTAATTGGTCCATATGAGAGGCAATCATCGCAATTATGGTGGTTGCTTCTTCTTTACTAAAAATGAAATGGGACTCATCTTTAATTAATTCATCGTCAGTAGTCCAGATCCGATTAACGCGCTTAAGGACACCGTCTCCAGTGGCTTGAACCAATCCAAATTGATAGGTTACTTCGACTTCGTCTTCATGTTTGAAGGCCGTTACCTCAGGGGTGGACCAATCAACATCAATTTCCTCAAAAATGTCATCGCTGTTGACTTGTTCCGCTTCATAATACTCTTCTTCCTCATCATCTTCCACATAAACTGTTTCGACCTCATCATCATCATCAAAGACCTCGCTGGTCTGAAGATAGACCCCATCATCTGTATAGTGATCATCGCCGTTCATGTAATCATGAAGACTGGCGTGAACTTCCTCGATAAGGTCTTCTATGTCTGAAAGGATGACCTTCGCCGTATGTCCGCTGTCAACATCGAATGTATCGATGTAAAATTCTTCGTTTTGCGGATCAAAGAACAGTGAGCAAAAATAATCACGCTCCAGTTCTTCGGTATCAACATCTGCGGTATCGACATAAAACTCAATCCTTGGATGTTTGGCAGCTCTTTCAACTGTCATTTGGCCAACCTGATCGTATTCTTCGCAAATAGATTCCAGGTGTTCTTGCAGTTCTCCACAAACTCTGTCAAACCATTCTAACGACATCAAACATCCCATCCTTTCAAAGTTTATCGAGGTTATTATTACCAACTTTGAAAAAAATATGTTTTTTCAATAATATTGAAGGAAATTCAAATATGAAACTAGAACAGAGTGAATTAGGTGGATAATTATTTTTTCATTTAGAAAGTTGGAGGTTCCCATGCAAGCCTTAATAAACGAACTAAACCAAATCTGCACTAAATTTCCTTATAAAGAAAAAGTCGTGATCGTTGATTCTCATTCGATCGGGGAACAAATTAATGAGGCTTTCGTTAAGGAAGGATTTCAAGCAATTAATCTAAAGTATAAAACAGTGAATGACCTTGCCCAAATTTTTGTTGAATTGATTTCAGATCAACCCCAAAATAACCTAGATCACACAGTTGGTGTTCATTTTACCTACAATCTCCTTAAAGAGTTGAAGAACCAAGATAAGCTCCGATACTTTGCAGGAATGGAAATTACGCCAGCCTTTAGTCATGCCATTTTTACAACGATTCAAACCTTACGATTGGCTGGCTACACAAAGGACACTCTGAAAAAGAATGCATTTATCAATCCAGACAAAGCGAAGGATTTTTATGAGATCCTTGCTGAATATGAAAATACATTAAGTATTCATCACTTTATCGACAAGGCAGGGAGCATAAATAAGGCACTTGAAACTGCTGAGGTCGATGAAAAGGGAGTTTTTATTTTACAATCCGGTTTAAACCTATCAAACCTAGAAGACCAATTCCTGAGAAAGATTATTCCTGAGCAAGTTTATAAGCTGCCGCTTGCACCCGTATTGGGCGTGAATACTCCTGAGCGAACAAGCCTTAGTTCCGTTCATTGGGGACCCCCGACTCCGCTTAGCTTTCTCTATCAACAGGAAGAAGCAAGCGTTGAGCCAAACTTAGAAGTATTTACTGCTAAAACAGAAGAAATGGAAGTTAAACAAATTCTAGAGAAGATTAAGGTTGCAAAATCTCCACTAGATGAGAGTGTTGTTTATTATACAAATGCCGATGCATACATAACCCAGTTTTATCACCTGTCACAAAAAATGGATCTGCCCATTACTTTTGGTGAAGGACTGCCGGTTACGTTTAGCCGACCGGGCCGTTTCGTTTCCGGATTAATAGCATGGATGCAGTCCAACTATAGTGTCACAGCCTTTCTTGATTTGTTGAATGAGGGTTTGATAGTGATGGGGAAAGGTGTTCCTTTTATAGAGGGTGGATTTGTTGGACTTGATGAAGTGGTGATGTCGAATTCAAAAATGACCAGAGTGCTCAGGGATCTTCAAATTGGCTGGTCCCAGGAACGCTACCTTAAACTGCTCTGTGAGGAATTAAACCGCTTAAGTGATATGGTTCTCGAACATCAAGAAGACCCTTATTATGAGAATCAAGCAAGAGATATGTTATGGATTTGGACGTGTTTTCAAGAAATCTTTAAGAAACTTCCACCCTTAGAGTCAACCATGAATTATAAAAAATGTTTAACTGGGATCGCTTATCTACTTAAGTATAATTGTAAAACAAGTTCAGCTCTCGATGAGGTAGCAAAATCAACCTTACTTGAAGCAATCAAAACGATTATTCCTTATGCAGACGAATCGTTATCAAGTTATGATTTGTTTGAAAAGGTGAAGGACCTGCTGTTATCCATTCGTGTAAATCAAGCTCGGCCCAAACCCGGTCACCTTCACGTTTCAACTTATAAGATTGGAATATACAATAGTCGACCAAATGTATTTTTTGTTGGACTTGATAACAAGAAGTTTCCTGGTAATGTAAGTGAAGATCCACTCTTGCTCGATGCAGAGAGGATTCAATTAGGGAACGGCCTGCGATTACTTCGTGAAAAGGGTCAAGAGAACTTGTATACACTGTTACAAGTTTTGGCAAATTCAAATGGTCATGTCACGGTCAGTTACTGCCATTTCGATATGAACGAAAACCGTGTCGTTAACCCGGCATTTGTTGTCTTGCAATGCTACCGCTTAATCACAGGCAATATAGATGCCGAATTTAAATCGTTAAAGTCACTGCCGTCATCAATCATCGCTACTGATATTTTTGAAGATAAAGACTACTGGAATGAAAAATTAACAAATGATAGTTCACATCAGCTAAATGAAGGGATTCTAACCCATTTTAATAATGTTAAACAGGGAATCGCTGCCGAAACCGCACGAAATACCGGGAATTTCTCTGAATATGATGGACTGGTTCAAATTGATGACGAGCAATATGACCCACGTCTCAATCAGGAGAAAACGCTGAGTGCGGGCAAGCTCGAAACACTTGCAAAATGTCCGTATTCCTATTTTTTGAGAGAAGTGTTAAAAGTTAGGCCTGTCGATGACTTTTCGTTTGACGCAAACACATGGCTGGATGCTGCTACCCGTGGAAGCCTGCTACATAGTATTTTTGAAAACTTTTATAAAAAATTACAACAAGATCATGCCAAGCCTTCTTACGAGAACCATTTGGAACTCATTTTAACGATTGCTCAAAACTTAATGGAACAGCAAAAGGAAGTGCAGCCGCCGCCAAATGAAAGAGTCTATCAACGTGAACGGAGTGACATCTTAGCTTGCTGTGAGATTTTTCTAAAAGAAGAAGAGCTTCACAGCGAAAATTACGATCCGCTTCATTTTGAGTATTCCTTTGGGATTGGTGAAAAGGATCCGGCGATTATTACTCTTCCATCAGGAGAAGTAAAAATTTCAGGGATTATTGACCGTGTGGACCAATCCAAGGACGGTAAATATCACATTATCGATTATAAAACGGGGAGCACGTACAGTTATGCGATAAATGCAGCCTTCAAAGGCGGTCGACAGCTTCAGCACATGATTTATGCCTTGGCCATCGAACAGCATTTAAACCTTGGCGAGGGTGCAGTCGAGGAGAGCTCCTATTATTTTCCGACCCCAAAAGGATTGGCACAGAGGTTTACGAGGAAGCAGGACCGTACACTCAGAACAAATGGTATAGATATTTTGGAAAAACTGATTGATACTGTGAAGCATGGTCATTTTGAAATGACTGATGATGTGAATGATTGCAAATTCTGTGATTATAAGCTTGTTTGCCGCCGCCATTTTTATGATAAAGAAATCCTTGAAATGAAGCAGTCGAACCAAAAGTTAAAGGGGGTTAGAGCATATGACTAAGGAAATTCTCGATCAAGCGGCCCGGGATAAAATTAAATCACAACTCAAGAGGAATTTTTTAGTTGAAGCTGGTGCTGGCTCTGGTAAAACGACGAGCTTAGTCGATCGGATGGTCAACCTCATTTATACAGGGACAGCAGGAATTCAGGAAATTGTTGCGATCACTTTTACACGAAAGGCCGCTGATGAGTTAAAGGTCCGTTTTCAAGCAAAATTAGAGGAAGCGTGGAAAAAAGAACTGGACCTTGATATCGAGTTTCGTTTAGGTGAGGCATTGCAAAATATTGAGCGCTGCTTTTTAGGAACGGTCCATGCCTATTGTGCAAAACTGCTCCGAGAGCGCCCGATTGAAGCAAATTTAGATTTAACCTTTAAAGAGCTTGAAGAGTCCGATGATTTAGATATTTTAGAAGAAGCGTGGCAACTTCATTTACAAAATTTAATCAATGAAGAACCGCATCACTTTGAACTCATTGGAGAATTAGGGATATCCGTTGACAACCTGTTTCCCTGGTTAAAGAGGCTAAAGGAATATTCCGATGTGGAATGGGTGACGGAAAGTGTCCCGAAACCAGTATTGCAGCCAGAATACCAATCATTTATGCTCCTAATTAAAGAAGCAAAACGATGCGTTCCTGAGGAGGAACCTCCGAAGGGGTATGATAGTTTACAAAAAGCGATTTTAACGGCTGTCCAAAAGGAAAAATTCATCAATCCTTCGAAGGAAAAGGACATCATTAGTATTTTTGAATTATTTGATAAGAACTTAAAGCCAACCTATAATCGCTGGACAGCCAAGGAAGATGCAAAATTTTATGAAGAGAAAATTACAGCAGTGTTTGAAGTATCCATCAAACCGCTTATACAAGCTTGGAAAGAATATTGTCATCCCATTATTATCGATTTTTTACAAGATGCTGTCCAAACCTACGAGCAATTGAAGAAAGAGAGATCACTACTAAACTTTCAAGATTTAATGATCCATACATCAAAATTGCTTAAAGGTAATCCAGAAGTTCGCGCCTATTTCCAAGCAAAATATCGCTATTTACTCGTCGATGAGTTTCAGGATACCGACCCGATTCAGGCGGAGATTATGTTTTATTTAACGAGTGATGACATTAATGAAAAAATCTGGACAAAATGCAAACCGAAAGCAGGCTCACTCTTCGTTGTTGGTGATCCCAAACAAGCTATTTACCGTTTTCGACGCGCCGATATTGATACATACAATCGTGTCAAACAGTTAATCGAGGAGCATGGAGGAGAAGTGCTCCAGCTGACGACAAATTTTCGGACACTTGACACTGTTACTAAGGAATTAAATAAAGTGTTTGAAAAGCATTTACCTGAAGTGGAATCCGATTACCAAGCCGCCTATCGCCCGTTAAAAGCCTTCCATGAGGACCAAGGCGAGGGCTTTACAGGTGTGAAGCGGTTATCCGTTCCTGCCGATTATAAAAAGAAGGAAGAAGTCATATTAATCGATGCTGAAAACATCGCTCTGACCATTCAAAATCTCATCGAGCAAGGCCATAATGCCAAGGATTTCATGGTACTGACCAGGTATACCGATGGCGTTGCTTCCTATGCGAAAACGATTGAGGATATGGGGATTCCTGTCAGTATTAGTGGTGAAGTTATTCTTGGTGAAACAAGAGAGTTCCAAGATTTATGGATCCTGTTAAAATCATTCTTGGACCCAACCGATGAAGTGGGCTTCGTTGCTGTGTTACGGGGGATTTTCTTCGGTATCAGTGATCAAGAACTATATCAATGGAAACAAGCTGGTGGAAGATTTTCCATTTACGCCCAGATACCAGCTGAAATTCCGATAGTGCTAAAAGATAAATTTGAAATAACATGGGATAAATTGCAGCGATGTCAAAAGCTAATTCGGACGCTGTCGCCAACAGCTGCGATTGAAAAAATCATCGAAGAGGTAGGTTTCTATCCATTACTTTTGAAAAATGGCCGGAATCAACGAACGTATAAAAGTCTACTCCAAATGCTAGAAGCCCTTCGTAAACAGGAGACGACTGGTAATACAACATATAAACAAGTAATCGAAGCACTGACCGAGCTGATTTTTGAAAAAACAGTGGTTGCAAACCTTGAAGAAGACGCAGATGCGGTTCGGATTATGAATATTCATAAAGCAAAAGGACTAGAGGCACCAATTGTCTTTTTGGCACATCCAGTCAAGTCAGTCAGTCCTGAATCCTTTTTATCACAGCATATTAAACGTGAGGACTATACCTCTAAAGGGTACTTTACGTTTACAGTGAAGAATGGCTATTCGGATAAAGAAATTGCGATTCCACTTGAATGGGAGACACATAAGACAGAAGAGTTAATGTACCTTACCGAAGAAGAGCAGCGGATTATTTATGTCGCGGCAACTCGTGCCGAAAAGGCACTAATCATCAGTTCTCACACTGGTAATAAGAAAAACCCTTGGAATATCCTTTTTGAAATGGAAAACATCGAGGAAATGGAACTTCCTGAGATAGAGGCTGTTGAAATTCATTCATGGGAAGAAGAGATTACCCTCTCCGAATTTAAGGCGAAAACCGTTAGTAAAAACGCCTGGCTTGACCAAAGTAAAATGAAAACTTTTGAACATTGGTCGCCAACAAAAGACAAAGATTATTCAGAGTTAATCATGATTGAACGAGAATCGGGTGGTGGAAAGGATTGGGGAACGCTGATTCATGATGTCTTTGAAAAAGCTGTTCAGGGCCATGAACTTTCTAATTATATAAAGGTTGCCTTAAACAAATTTAAGCTTCCTATCGAAAGAGAGGAAGAAGTAAAGTTTTATCTGCAAAACTTGCAAAAATCACTCCTTTGGGATGAGTTAGTGACAGCGGAAGAAGTGCTGACAGAAGTTCCCTTTACGATAAAAGTTGAAAAGGGCCATACTCTTTATTCGTTAATCACTAAAAATCCTGAAGATATCCATCCCTTCTACGTCAAAGGAACGATTGATCTTATCTACAAAAAGAATGGCTCATGGAACATCGTTGATTATAAAACAGACCGAGCAAAACAGGTCGAAGACTACGAAAAGCTCCAATCATTCTATAGCAGCCAATTAACCTTTTATAAACAGGCTTGGGAGGAATTAACCAAAGAATCCGTGAACAAAGAATTACTTTACTTCCTTGAACCAAACCAATTAAGGGCTCTATAGAGATAAAAAAAGAAAATTCTACAGGCTTCAAGCTTGTGGAATTTTCTTTAGATAGCTATATATTAACTAGGCTATTTAACGAGCACTTTGGTATTTTTAAATTCTTCTTCAGCTACTTTTTTAACTCGCTCGCAAAATTGAACAACTATTTTATCACTGGAAAAAAGTAAAAATAACTTGAGAAATGCCTTTAAAGGTCGGTTTGTGCAGGTGTATTTAAAAAGAGTTTTCTGCTCATCGATTGCCGTTAATTCATACAAAGCGGTGATTTCAAACATCTTGGCCAGCGTAAAGCCCACTTTTAATCTCCGTTTATCATGAATATTCACATATTCTAAGGTCTCAACATCATACTCCTCGATTCGTTTACCTTCCCTATATTTTTGACGGTAGATAGTGCCGATACCTTCATTAGTCACTTTTACAGGTTGATGATCTACGACTTGCGGCATAATTTTTTGCATATCCTCCAATGAGCCATTTAACAATCCCCAAACCTGATCGATGGGAGCATTAATTTCAATTTCCTTCATCCATTCTTTCAACAATCATCACCTCGTGCTATTTTTTGAATAGTTTAATCAATATTCTCCATTTTACGAGAAAAATCCTTTAGTCTACACTGGGTTAATTTTACTTTCTTTGCAGGTAAAACATGAGCAACTATGAATAGTTTTCTCTGACCTTGTGTTACTATAAAGTTTAACCGAAGAAAACGAGGTGTCTATATGAAAATTGAAGTTTGGTCAGATTATGTATGTCCGTTTTGTTATATTGGGAAACGCCGATTAGAAGTGGCGTTAGATCAATTTCCACATAGGGATCAGGTAGAAGTTGAATTCAAAAGCTTTGAACTTGACCCAAATTCTCCAAAAAATATTGGACAGAACATCCATGAAGTATTAGCAAAAAAATATGGAATGAGTGTTGAAAAAGCGAAGGAAGCAAATCAAGGGGTGGGGCAGCAGGCAGCCACTGTTGGGTTGGAATTTAATTTTGATGAGATGAAGCCAACAAATACGTTTGATGCTCATCGCTTGGCTAAATTTGCAAAAACACAAGGGAAGGAAGCCGCCGTCTCAGAAATGCTGCTGCATGCCTACTTTACAGAGTCGAAGCATATTGGGGATATTGAAACATTGTCAGACCTAGCTGAAGCGGCAGGATTAAATCGCCAGGAAGTATTGCAAGTCCTTAATGATAAGGAAGCCTATGCAACTGATGTTCGTCAAGATGAATCCCTTGCACAGCAGCATGGTGTTCGCGGTGTTCCATACTTTGTCATTAATCAAAAATATGCCATTTCTGGTGCACAACCGACGGAAACTTTCATGGGGGCACTACAAAAAGTTTGGGAGGAAGAGTCTCCAACACCAGTGCTGCAGGATCTTTCCACCGAAGACGAGGTTAGCTGTGCAGATGGCAGCTGTGCCATTCCTGAAAAAAAGTAGATTTTGACCATAACAAAAGATGGGGAAGGAAACTAAGTTTCCATCCCCTCTTGTTTTTAAACTTATTAGCGTCTGCGGACTCTTAAATTCCACATATTTCCGTCTTTCCAACATCTATTTATTCGAGTATTGCTACGTGAGTTGTACCGCCACCCTGACCATTTACAGCATCTTGAAGTTCTTCTCCTTGAAGTATTTCTTCTTGAAGTATTTCTTCTTGAAGTATTTCTTCTGGATGTATTACGTCTAGAGGTGTTCCGGCGTGATGTCGTCCGACGCCCGGATGTTCCTCGACTGGATGTTCTTCTGCGTGTGGTGCCACGATTTTGACCTGGGTCACGGAACATAAAGTCTCCGAAACCACCGCGTCTTACTTCATCTGCAGCTCTTTGAATATCTTCAGCTGAAAAATCACTCATATTATTATTGCACCTCCTTTAAGCTTGAAAAGGGAGTACGAAACTATTTGTCCAATTAACTCACTCTTCTCTTATCAAAATACGTATCGTCAGAAACAATGGAATGAGCCAAAAGCCTAAAATAAGAAAAAATGCTATTCAAACGTGACCAGCATCCAATTTCCTTCATACCAATAAAGGAAGGAGGAATTAAAAAATGGACGAGGCTGCAAGAATACCGGAATACAAGCTTTTTATTAGGCCGAATGACCTTCGGGAACTCAGAAGAGACATTTGGATTGATGAACCGATTCCTGCTCAGTTAACGATTGAAGGGAAAAGACTAGAGATTGATGTGGCCTATCGAGGATCACATATCCGCGATTTTCCGAAAAAATCATATCAGGTTTCCTTCTATAAACCCAAAAAATTCAGAGGTTCAAATCATATTCATTTAAACGCAGAATATAAGGATCCTTCAATGATCCGAAATAAGCTGTCGTTTGATTTCTTTGCGGAGCTTGGGGTTTTATCACCACTATCGCGCCATATCTTTTTAATCCAAAATGGAAAAGCAGAAGGGGTCTATTTGGAAATCGAATCAGTAGATGAGAATTTTTTGAAAAGAAGAAACCTTCCAAACGGAAGTATTTTTTATGCGGTCGATGGTGATGCAAACTTTTCGTTGATGAGCGATTTAGATAAGGAGACCAAAAAATCACTGGAGTTAGGGTATGAAAGAAAGGTGGGGAAACATGAAGATGACTATTTCTTAAAGGAATTAATATTTAATATCAATACGATTGCGAATAATGTATTCGAGAAGGAAATTCAAAAATTTGTGGATATTGATAAATATCTCCGCTGGATGGCTGTAATTATTTTTACTTCAAATTATGATGGTTTCGTTCATAACTATGCTCTTTACAGGAATGGTGAAACGCACCTTTTTGAAATCATTCCTTGGGATTATGATGCGACATGGGGCAGGGATGTTAATGGAAAGATTATGGAGCCCAATTATGTACCGATTGATGGGTTTAATACATTAACCGCCCGTATATTAAATGTAGATACCTTTCGAAAACAATATCGAATGCTACTTGAAGAAATGATGAAACAGCAATTTACAGTAGAAAATATGATTCCGAAGGTGGAAAAAATGACACAATCGATTCGTCCATTTGTCAAACAGGATCCATATAAAAAACACGATATAGATATATTTGACCAGGAATTATCGGTAATAACGAAGTATATCGAGGAAAGAAGAAAGTACTTATATAGGAAGTTAGCAATACTAGATTAACAATTCAACAAGAAAAGGTGCCGTTCAAGAATTGAAGTTTAACAAAATTGGTATAAAAAAAACCACCCGAATTCGGATGGTCTAAAGGCTTAGATAATAGTTTCATGAATTAAATTTCTATGACTGATCTCAGTTAGTAATAAATGAATAAAGTCAGTGCAAAGTTCTAGACGGATGGCTTCGTGGTAGGCATCAATTAAAAAAGTATCTTGTAGTAGCTGCAGTGATTTCAAAACTATATCCCTCGTTTTTTAATATTCTATGACTATTTTAAAATAAATTAAGACTTTTTGGGGGTAAAGCGATGAAATTACACAAAATCTTCAAACTAAGATAAAAATTTTATTCAATGTGATTTTTTACCTTGCTTCTTTGCAAATATGGTCACCAAACGAAACATTTTCTATAAATAAGCGTCTAATCGTTAAGGGAAGATAAGGAGTGGGAGAAGGAATGCTGCGGAAGGTAATTATGGTTACAGATAATGAAGAAAGTGTGAAAAATGCGGTAAGAGAAATCTTAAAAGCCAAAAATAAAGGTCATGAATATGCGCTTGATTTAACAAGAATCAAAGATAGGGAACGAAAAACAGCGATTATGAAAAGGTTGACGAGGTTTTAAGCAACTAATTTAGTAGAAACATAAAATTGGGGCTGAAGCTTTAATTCGTTGGAATTCAGTCCTTTGTCCACGAATGCACGAATGACGTAAATGATCAAACAATTATCAAGACCGTTATTCTAATGGCTAATTTATTAAAAATTCAAGTCATTGCAGAGGTTGTTGAAACAAAAGACCAAGCATCCTTTCTACTTCAACAGGGATGTATCGAGGCTCAAGGGTATTATTTTAGTAAACCGGTACCTGTTGAAGAGTTTGTAAAAAAATTAATCAAGCAAATTTGAACATATGCGAAATGCATATGTTTTTTGCTTTTTTTGAAAGCGATAGAATCAGGTGTCTAAGCCGAAACCAACGAATATCCCTTAAAATCAGCCCATTTTTTCATTTTATTCACATTGTCCATATCCACTTTATCTCTTCTTCATATAATTACAAGAATAGTATTTTTAATTAGAATTGAGGTGCTTTAAATGTGTGAGTATGTGTTAGTGATTGCTGCTCATCCAGATGATGAAATTCTTGGAAGTGGCGGAACCATAAAGAAGTTAATTAATCATGGCTATAAGGTAATTACTGTGATTGCTGCTAAAGGACGTAAGGAGGAAGAAGATCGGATTAAGCCATTAATGCTGCATGCCAATAGACACTTAGGAGTAGAGGAAGTGCTATTTTTGGAATTTCCCAATCTTTTAATGGAAACGAAACCACTTGTTGAAATCAACAAATCGATCGAAGCTCTTCTGGATAAGTATACTCCTGCAATGATTTTCACCCACCATTATGGTGACACCAACCGGGACCACCAAATTTTGTTTCAAGCAGTGTTAACAGCTACTCGACCGTTACCTGGAAAAAAACCAATTGAGATTCTTTGTTTTGAAACGGTTTCTTCGAGTGAATGGAGCCAGCATACGAATGATAAAGAGTTTAAACCCAATTATTTTGTAGATATAACCGATACCATCGAAGATAAGATTCAATCTCTTCACCATTATGATGTAGAAATGAGACCATTTCCACATCCACGTTCCTATGACGGAGTGAAATACTTAGCACGGGTCAGAGGAATGACCGTTGGGGTCGAATACGCGGAAGCTTTTGAAATCATTAGGAGGGTGTGGAAGTGAAAGATGAATGAACTACTAAATGACCAACCATTTCTGCCGACCCTGTTTCCTTACTTAATCTCTGCTATGGACAAATTTTATGGGGTCAATGAGCCTTATGAAGAAGAAAATTTATTCGAATGGGAGCAATTCGAATGGGAGCAATTCGAATCAGCAGAAATTCAAAACAAAAAAATGAAGATATTAATCACAACGTTTTGGGAATATCCATTGATCGGTGGACTTCAGAACTATATCACTTCACTCAAAACTGGCTTGGAAAATTTAGGACATAGTGTTGATGTACTTGCATTAAACTCTTTTCAGTCAGAGGAAATGAAGGCATTAAGCGAACGATATTCTGAGGAATTCAAGCAATTTTTTCTCAATCGTTATGGTAGCTGTAATGAAAAAATTCTACACAATATCAGCAAACTATCCAGTTATTATACAATGCTAAAAAATTTTGATCTGTCACAATACGATATTATCCACGCACAAGATCGATATACAGCTAATGTAATGGGGATCCTTAACCAATCCTATCAAAAACCTCTTCTATTCACACCGCATGGATTTATGACCCAAAACAGATTAAAGTTTAACCTGATGGAAAAAGGTTCGGTTGAGGAAATCTATTTTTCAGCCATTGATAAACAAGCGATTAAAAATGCCAACCAATTAATTATCCTTTGTGATGTCTTTCGCCCGATCCTAATAAATTTAGGCGCGGAAGAAGATCAAATGACCACTGTTTATACTGGGATTGATTTTGAGGAATGGAATATTCAGAAGAAAGTTAAGAATAGCCAAAGTAAAACTGTAATTACCTGTATCTCACGTCTTCGACCCCGCAAAGGACATAAGTATTTATTTAAAGCTCTTGCTCTGATTAAAGACAAGTTGAAAAATGTGGAAGTACGGATTGTAGGCGATGGTGAGATGAGAAAGTCGCTCGAAAAGCAGGTTAGTGAGTTGAAATTAAAAAACGTATCCTTTTTAGGAAGCAGAGAAGACGTACCTAAATTATTAAGCGAATCAGACATTTTTGTTCTTCCAACTACGAGTGATACGCTGCCCATCTCAATAATCGAGGCAATGTTTACCAATCAAGCAATTCTAACGACCAATTGTGGCGGCATTCCGGAAATCATTAAAGATAACTATTCAGGATTTATAGTTGAACCAGCTAACCCACAACAACTTGCCGAAAAGTTATTGCTCCTATTACGAAAAAAATCAATTAGAAAAAAATTAGCGGGCAATGCTAAGGAATTTGCGCAACAACATTTAACCGTTAGTATCATGGTTCAAAAGATTGAAGGCATCTATCGATCATTATTATGAAAGGAGGAAAAAAGTATGCAACATGATGTTCCTGCCGTTGTCCTTGATCTAAGTGCAACTGGAATAGGTATTGTGAGGAGTTTAGCGAAAAAAGGGATTAAGGTATATGCGTTTGATACGAGAGGGAAATATGAAATCGGTAAAACACGGTTTGCCACCTGTGGAATTTGCCCAAATCCAGTTAGTGAGGGAGCTGCATTAATTCTATTTCTTACCAGATTGGCCCAAAAGTTTGGCCAAAAGGCTGTCCTGTATGCGGGGTCTGATGACTTTGTACAGTTTATTTCAAAAAACAGATTTGTTCTTTCACACTATTATCGCTTTCTATTACCTAAACACACACTAGTTGAAGCCGTATTAGATAAAAGATTAACGTATGAATTGGCCCTGAAATCAAATGTGCCATGCCCCAAAACCTTCGCAATAAATAACGAAGAGCAGTTTGAGCAAATCATCCATCAAATTACCTTTCCTTGTATTTTAAAACCAGTTCATTCTTCTCATTTCCGCTCAAATATTGATCATCGTCTTTATAAGAAAGCCATTGTAGTAGAACAGGCTTCCCAATTGAGAGAAGAGTACCTTTTTTATCGGCCATTCGGTGAACTAATGATCCAGGAGGTCATCCCTGGTGAGGAGAACTGTATTTATTCCGTCAAGACATTTTTTGACGATCAGATGAATTTAATTGGCTTGTGGATGAACCAAAAATTACATCAATTTCCCCCTCATTTTGGATCTACTGCACTTGCCCTAAGTATGAGGGACGAAGAAGTCATTCAACTCGCTACTACCTTTCTAAAAGATATTCAGTTCAAAGGCTTGGCGATTGCTGAATTTAAACGGGACCCAAGAGATGGGAAACTGAAATTTATCGAAATCAATTCAAGAATAGGTTTAACTCAAGCGTTATCGATGGCTTGTGGGGTAAATTTGGCCTACTTGTATTATTTATCCCTTACCGGGCAAAATCCAGCACCAGTGACAGTGCAGAAAGAAGGGGTCAAATGGGTTTACTTTGTCCGTGATTTTCTTTCCTTTCGCCAAAAACAAAAAAATGGGGAAATGAAGTTCGTTGAATGGGTGAAAAGTTTATCTGGAAAAAAGGTGGAGGCTCTTTTTGCTTGGAATGACCCTCTTCCGTTTGTTCGAAGTTTTGTTTCCCATTTACGAAACTTATGGGGGAGAAAATAAGTGATGGCAGAGGAAGGAGGGAACTTAGGTTTTGAATAGTATAGAAGAAATTATTAGCTGTTGGAATCAATTTGATTGGGAAGAGAATCTAAAAAAGGTCCTTGGTAAAAAAGTAAAGTTAGTGGAAGAAAGAATAGAATGCCTCAAAAATACACGGGAAAAGACAAGTATTTGGAAGTTGGTTCTAACTGATGGTCGGGAGTTCATTCCTATAGTCCTTAAAATATACAAGCAACCACTGAAAGAAAATCATAGATTAGAAATCAGTATGTATCAAAAAGCCTATAACATTTATCATGAGTTTATGCCGCGATTATATTGGCTTGAACCGAATGTAAATGGTAATGAAACATGGATGTTCACCGAGTGTTTGAAGCCGATTCGAGGACAAATAAAATTAGCTCCAAACCATTTGGAACGAATTATCCCAACCGTGGCAAAATTTCATGCCCTAACCTTTGATCATCGATTTTTGCAGCATGCGTATCTTTTTGACGCCTCTCTTCCACATTTTGATTCTGAAGAGAAGGTAAAGGAGAGGACAATGGGTATCAAAAAAGCAAAAGAGAATCTGGATCTGGCGATGAAAGATCCTAACTTAAGAGAATTGGTGGTACCAAGGTATAAAATGATCAAAAAAATATTAAAAAAAGGGCCTGTGTTTTTTCCTGAAATTACGGAATCTGGACAATGTCTCATCCACGGTGACCTCCATGTCCACAATATTTGCTGTGAAAATGCCAATGATGAGGAGGAGAATTGGAAAGTCTCTTTAATTGATTGGGAGTCTGCGAAGCAGTATCCATGCTGGTATGATTTGGTCGTCCTAGTCGAATTATTAATTGATTTTCGCTCAGATTGGCAACAGAGGGAAGAAGAGATTCGAAGTCAATGTGTGCAGCTGTATTGCGAAGAAATGCAGAAATATGGAATTACTTTCAGTGAGGACCCACTGCAACTTCTAAAAAAAGCGTATTTACAGAGAACTCTAGAAAAAAAGCTTTCTAGTCATTTGCAAAAGGTGTTGGATGGAGGAAAGAGCACACTTTTAAAAAGATATCTAGAGAAAATAGAAGTATGGGGAAAAGAACTCGGATTATATTAGAGCAGTCCCCAAGATTTAAATACAACAAAGCGATTTGAAATTTCGAATTAGAAGGAGATTAGAAATGAAAGATTTTGATAAAATAGTAGCCAAGAATAAAGGCACTGTAACCATTCAAGATCTGAGCGGTTACACAATGATAGGGAAGGGGGCTGATGGATCCGTCTTTCAATTGACACCTGAGAAGTGCGTCAAAGTTTTTGTTAATGAAGACACACAAAAAAAGGAATTAAATGCACTGCAAATTGGACAATCCTCTCCTATTATTCCTAAATTATATGAATATGGTTCTAACTATATTGTGATGGAGTTTGTAAAAGGATACAATCTTAAGCATTTTTTAAAAAAAGAGAAAAAACTCTCAGAGGCAATCGTGGGGAAAATTTTATCGATGCTGGATGAAATGAAAACTGTGGGTTTTACAAGACTTGATATTGAAGTTCGCCACATTTTTTTCAATGAACTAGGGGAAATAAAAGTAATCGACCTCAAGCGGGCATTTAATACAGACAGGGCTGTCCCTACCAAATTGTTAACTGGATTAAAAAAGCTTGGATTTTTGCAAGATTTTTTGGAACATGTGTCAAAGCTTAGCCCGGCCAAATATGAGGAATGGAAAAACCTGGTGACTGAGTAAGATGGCACTTGAAAACGTTTGGTGTAGATTTCAAGAAGGCAGTGGTTCATGGATCGACTGCCTTTTTAAAATAATAGATATGGAAAAATCTTTCATTGAACTGTAGAAACATCCGTGTTATTATTAGAAAGTTCCTTTGCGAATGGGTCAAACTTTATTAGTTTAATTATAAATAAATGTTGACTTTGTGAAGAGAATTATAATATAATAGATTTTGTCACTTTGAGAAATGGTGAATTTGTTCTTTGAAAACTAAACAAACAAAATCGTGCAAACAAACAAAAACTTTTAGTTTCAATTAAGAAACTAAGCCAACGTAACAAAATGAGCGAATCAACTTTCTTGGAGAGTTTGATCCTGGCTCAGGACGAACGCTGGCGGCGTGCCTAATACATGCAAGTCGAGCGAATCAATAGGAGCTTGCTCCTGTTGGTTAGCGGCGGACGGGTGAGTAACACGTGGGCAACCTGCCTGTAAGACTGGGATAACACCGGGAAACCGGTGCTAATACCGGATAATCCTTTTCCTCTCATGAGGAAAAGCTGAAAGTAG
>NZ_JAGGQY010000066.1:0-5496 GCF_018613105.1 Bacillus sp. ISL-77 | reverse complement strand
AGGTACTTTTTCAGTGGCCTCTGGTTTTGAGGAGGCTTTCTTTAATTTAGCTCTCATTAATCTTGAGCAAAAAGATCTGGAAGAGGCTAAAGGAAATATAGAACAAGCAATTAAGCTTAAACCGAATCAACAGGAGTATTCTGAATTACTACACGAAATTAATCGCCAGCTTCAATCCTCTGACGGAGGAGAATAGACTAACCAAATTATATTTCTGAAAAAAATATTGCTTGTACTAATATGTTTCTCTCAATTAAAATACAAGGAGATATAAATGAAAACTATTTATGATATTCAGCAATTTTTAAAGCGCTTTGGAACCATTATTTATATTGGTGAAAGAGTCGCGGACCTTGAATTAATGGAAATGGAGCTAAAGGAACTATATCAATCACAGCTGATTGAGCCAATGGAGTTCCAAACAGCTCTGTTAATTTTGAGGCATGAGATACAATTTCAAAAAGAAAAAGTCAAAAAAGATAGGTGATTCTATTGTCAAGAAAATGGATTGTTGGTGTTGACCTTGGTGGGACAACTACTAAATTAGCCTTCGTAACAACTGAAGGTGAAATCGTTCACAAATGGGAAATACCAACAGATAACACAAATGAAGGACAAAACATTACAGGTAATATTGCTAAGGCAATTGATGAAAAACTTGCTGAACATGATCAATTAAAAAGTAATTTACTAGGAATTGGTATGGGGGCACCTGGACCAGTTAACTATGAAAAGGGAATCGTTTTAAATGTCGTAAATTTAGGCTGGCCAGATAACTATCCCCTAAAGGACCGTCTTGAAGCAGCGACCTCACTACCAGCAGCGATTGAAAATGACGCAAACTCTGCGGCATTGGGTGAGATGTGGATGGGAGCGGGCGCTGGAGCGAAGGACCTTGTTTGTGTCACACTCGGAACAGGTGTCGGTGGCGGCGTAATTGTTGGCGGCAAAGTTGTTCAAGGCATTAATGGTGCTGCGGGAGAAATAGGTCATATTACAGCCATCCCATCGGGTGGTGCACCATGCAATTGCGGGAAGACCGGCTGTTTGGAAACGGTGGCTTCTGCAACAGGCATTGTTCGATTAGCTAAGGTTGAACTAGCTAAGGGGTTAAAAGGTGAATTATCTGAAAAGCTTGCTGAGAATGGCAGCATTACAGCAAAAGATGTCTTTGATGCAGCCCGTAATAGTGATGAATTGGCCAAATCAATTTTGGATGAGGTTTCCTTTCATTTAGGATTCGTATTAGCTAGTATTGCCAACACCCTAAATCCGGAAAAAATTGTTCTTGGCGGCGGTGTTTCAAAAGCAGGCGATATATTAGTAGATCCAGTAAAAAATAATTTTGAGAAGTTTGCTTTTTCACCTGTAAGGGATTCCACGAAACTTGCTTTGGCTACATTAGGAAATGATGCAGGTGTCCTTGGTGCAGCATGGCTAATAAAGAATAAATTAAATCAATAAACTCCAAAGGGAAAATCCGCAGTCATGCGGCTTTTTTCCTATTTAGTATTATTTGCTAAAAATGTTGAAACATTTTTGTCAAAAAAACGTACTAACCTATGAGAGCGAAAATGAGAGGAGGAAATATCGATAAATTGAGCCGGCAAAAAAGAAATTATCCTATTTTTCTGATCCTCCGTTTAATTTTTTTAATTCTCATTTTAACTGCATGTGCTCAAAAAGAGCAGTTGAAACAAAAAGTTACCGCTAAAAATGAAAAGCCTAAATCACCTGCTACTGCTCTAGGAAACGAATGGAAATTACCTATTTCCATCCCTGAAGGTGAATTTTATAAATTCGTCGGCTGGCTTTCTGGAACCAAAGTCCTCTACATTACAAATCTAGAACAAACTTCAAGTGTCTATCAGTACAATCTTTTAACAGGTAAAAGTGAACTAATTTATAAAAGTGAATATCCCATAGTCAACGTCCAAATTAGCCCTTCAAAAAAGAGAATGTTAATTCATACCTCGCCGTCATCATACGAAGGAGTAGTTACAATTATAGATATAAAAGGGAAGGAACAATTGAAAAAATCTTTTGCTTCCTATGAATTAGCTTTTGAGTGGAATCCTTATAAGGAATCAGAGATTCTGGTCACGAAATTTAATGAGGATTGGAGCTTTCAAGTATTATTACTTGATCTAAATAAGTCAAACACTACCGAACTTACCTTGCCCCAACCTTTTATAAAATGGAAGGGTGAGAATGAGGTTGCCTTCATTAATTGGGATGAAAATAATCCTTCCTTATTTGCACCACTTATTGATAGAAGTTTAGAAAATGGGATGGAAAATACACTGTTTTCTTCAGTGATCGATTTTTCCGAATTTCACGATTTGCTCGTGACTGTCTCTGTTAATGAACAAGATCAATCGATGGCCAACTATTCATTTTTTGACAAAGAAATGAAAAAGCTATTCACTTTTTCTATTCCACAACTTACAAATTATTCAGATTGGTTAGTTCCTTTCTATGACTATAATGAGCAGAAGGGACAATTTTTTACCTTTAGTCCTGTCACAAGTGGTGAAGCGGATTCCTATACAGAGGGCTTCCAACTCCTAGCTTACAATCCTAAGAACGGAAGTAGCAGCTTAATCATGGATGGGTTAGAAAATGAGCCCATTCATTTATCTCCTTCTGGTGATGCACTCTTGTATGGGAATCAGTTTGAAAAAATTATCGATATTAAGACCAAGAAAATATATGAGCTGATAAAAGAATGACAATATGGTTGTCATTTTTTTATTTGATCTCCCAATATGATAAAATCAGGTTGTGATGAAAATATAGGAGAGGAAGGTAATATTGCATGGCCATTGTAGATGTAGCAGTCATTCCAATTGGTACGGAAACACCAAGTGTCAGTAAATATGTGGCAAGTGTTCAAAAAGTTTTGAGGAAATATCAACAAGAAGGGAAGATTCGTTTCCAATTAACACCGATGAATACGATAATTGAAGGTGAATTACCTATCCTTTTTGAAGTAATTCAAGAAATGCATGAGGTACCCTTCTCTGAAGGAATCCAGCGGGTCGCTACAACGATTCGTATTGATGACCGAAGGGATGTTAAACGTAGTATGGAATATAAAGTAGAGCGGGTAACCACACTGTTAAACGAGGGATAGAAAAAAGACTGCCTGATGGCAGTCTTTTTAAGATTATTAGTGATGTCCTGTTGGAAAACCAGAATGAACAATGGTCATAACTGTAAACCAACCAAAAGTCACAAATGATGCTACACCCCAAAATGCACCTAAGAAATTTTTATTCTTTAGTGATGAAAATCCACCGAAAGCTGCAAGGATGGTTACGATAGCAAAAATAATTACTAAACCCATGGTAAATCCCCCTTTTTCATCATAAGCAGGCAATGCCTCAAACATTCCAAAGAAAATTATGTACCTATATTATATACATTCGACTCTTATTTTATATTTTTTTCTTTCATTTGTCGAGTGCAAATAAGAGACCATTGAATTAGTATTCTTTCTCTCAACTGTTTACTTAGTGTAAAATAATGATATCGCAATTTCAATTGGAGGTACTAAAGTATGAAATGGCAACAAATCCCATTAGGGGCACTTCAAACTAACTGTTATATTGTAGAAAATTCAGATCGTTCGTGTTTAATTATTGACCCAGGTAGTGAAGGGAAAAAACTCATTCATTTGTTGAACAATAGGAAATTAAAACCTCTCGCAATTTTTCTAACCCATGCGCACTTCGATCATATTGGGGGTGTTGATGAAGTAAGGGATTTTTATAAAATTCCAGTTTATCTTCACAAACAAGAGGAAAAATGGCTGGGTGACTCTTCATTAAATGGTTCGCAATTTTTTATGATTCAGGATTCAATTACAGTAAAGCCAGCTGATTTTATTTTAAAAAATGAAGGAGAAATGAAAATAGGTGGTTTTGAGTTTGACATTTTTCATACACCAGGACATTCACCTGGAAGTGTCTCATTTTACTTCAAAAAGGATGGGTTTGTTTTTTCAGGTGATGCCCTGTTTCAAGGCAGCATTGGCCGTACAGACCTACCAGGAGGAAACGAGGTACAGCTATTAAAAAGCATTCATGATAAGCTGCTTGTTTTGCCTGAGGAAACGTATGTCTTATCAGGCCACGGCCCTGTAACAACCATCGCTGATGAAATGGATAGTAATCCGTTCTTGAATGGATTTTAGAGGATAGAGAGAAGACAAAAATAGAAAAACCCTTCTCCAATTTGAGAAGGGTTTTTCTGGGGGATATTCTATTCTAATATGGGAGGGGATAAAAGTTAAGCTACTATCTTTACAATATTATAAAGTTTACACTGTGTCAATAGTGTTTATTTAAAAAGGAGCATATATGAATATATTTTTAAAGAGTTTAATTTCAAATTCACCCAATGAGTTAATTACCTATGCGGATTTCATGGGGGCAGCCTTATATCATCCTGATTTCGGTTATTATATGAAAGATAAACAGAAAATTGGCCGACAAGGAGATTTCATAACAACAAGCAATATATCTGATATATACGGAAGAATGATGGCAAAATGGTTTTCTCACGTATGTGAAAGGACACAATTAGCTCCAGTATTTTGTGAAATTGGAGCTGGGAATGGACGTTTTGCGGAGGCATTTTTACAGGAATGGCATGAAACGATTAAAACCCCATTAAAATATATAATTGTAGAAAGCAGTCCCTATCATCAGAAACTGCAAAGGCAATTGCTAACTAATTTTTCGGTTGTCCAAGTGGAAAGTATCAGCAATGTTGAGGCTTTTGAGGGAATGGTTTATTCCAATGAACTATTCGATGCCCTGCCAGTTCGTGTGATCGAGAAAGTCGATGGGCAGCTTTTTGAGGTTATGATAGGGATTCGAAGGAACGAACTGTATGAGCAAAAAGTATTGTTAACGGATTCAGATATCCTGTTTTTTTTACAGGAAAGCAAGCTTAAACTAAAGGAAAAACAGCGGATAGAGATCCCGTTAGCAATGGAAAAGATGGTGCGGGAAATTGCTCAGTCCCTCATAAAAGGAATGGTTGTGACAGCTGATTATGGCTATACACTTGAGGAGTGGATGGACCCAAGGAGGGCAAAAGGGAGTTTAAGAGGGTATTATCAGCATCAGATGATTGATGATGTCTTACAGCACCCAGGTGAAATGGATATTACCACGCATATTCATTTTGATTATCTCATTCAAAAGGGTGAGCAGGTAGAATTAGAATTAATTACCAAACTCAGACAGGATGAATTTTTATTAAAGTCCGGAATTCTAAAAGAATTAGCGAACCATTATGACCCCAATCCATTTTCAGAAGTCAGCAAACGGAATCGAGCGATTCGTAGTTTGATCATGCCATCCGGGATAAGCACCTATTTTCATGTGGTTATCCAGCAAAAAGGGTTTAAGTTAAATGAAAATGACGTTTTCGTAGAATAAAGAAAAAACGCCGGAGTATACTAGACTAACCTAAGAAAATGAG